>CAMCFW010000027.1 GCA_945874195.1 Chryseobacterium gleum | reverse complement strand
TCTTGTAGCCATTGGTCCGTTGTCAGGTTCTTCGATTGAAGAACTTGTGCAAGTAGGTGAATCGCTTGTCGAACGCTTCAACGCGTTGGACACTGCTTTGTTCAAGTCCATTCAATTCAATTCGAGTGCAACAAAACTGGAGGAAACCTACGGGAATTACCTAAGTGATCTGCCGTATTTTCTGACGAAGGACGAGATCGATACCCTCTTCTCCGATCTGTCAGAGGCCGGAATTGAAAAACGACTCACCAGCACGCTAAACAGATTGCGCAGCTACGAAAGTTTAGGGACGAAGAAGTTCCTGATGATGGATCCGCTGCAGTTGGGTTCGCCCATTTTGCAACGCTTAAGCAGGCTCCAGGAAGGAAACGCCTTTCAGATCGTGGATGGGTACACATTTACGGCCGATGGCGAATACCTACTGATGGTTGTTAAACCGTCCAATCCACCTTCGGAAACCGTGGAGAACACGCGATTGGTGGAAGGCCTTCAAGCCGCTGTTGACTCAGTTTCCGCTGAACTGAAGGACACGGAAATTCTGCTGTTCGGAGGACCGGTAATTGCGGTGGCAAATGCTTCGCGGATCAAAAAGGATACAAGCGTGGTTTCTTGGCTGGCAGGAGGTCTGATCTTCATGTTGCTGCTCGTTTACTTCCGAAAATTCACGATTCCGTTCCTGTTCTTCATTCCGGCCGTGTTCGGACTGACATTCGCGCTGGCAGTAATTTCACTCACGCAAGGCTCCATTTCGGCAATTTCGGTTGCGGTCGGAACCATAGTTCTCGGAATTGCCATCGACTACAGTTTCCATTTCTTCAATCATTACCGCGAAACGGGTTCTATCGGAGAAACCCTGCGCGATGTGAGTTCGCCCATGTTGCTGGGCTGCGCAACCACCGTGGCAGTGCTTTTTTGTCTGAACTTCCTTCGTTCGGAAGTGCTGGCCGATTTCGGAACGTTTGCCGGGCTGAGTTTGATCGGAACAGCATTTTTCACTCTTCTGGGCTTGCCACACTTGGCCAGCTTGGCCAAATTCAGGCCGATGCCCGAACCTAAGCCGACCGAACCGCTCAAGTTCAAATGGAAGGCCTTACTTTTTTTCAGCCTTATCGGAACCACCATCTTCTTTTGGAACTACACGGATGAAGTTGAATTTGAGCACGATCTGAACAAGATCAACTACTTCCCCGAACATCTTCAGAAGGCCCAGGACATCATTGTGGGCGACAGCGACCGCGAGAGCCTGTTTGTGCTTTCATCCGATGAAAGTCTGGGAACTGCGGTGGCAAAAAGCGCTGGTTTACAATCCGCCCTAACCGACACCTCGATCCGCTCCACGGTTCTGACCGATGTTATTCTCACCCCGACCCAGATCGCGGCAAGTGTTCAGACATGGAACAAGCATATTTCTGAACTGGATGAAGAAATCGAACTTAACCTTTCCGTCAAGGGAGCTGAACTCGGTTTTCAACCGCAGTTCCTTGATGTTTATCGCGATATTTTCAGGACGTATGAAGTTGCAGACGAACAGTTCTATCAAGAATTTCTGCTGAACGACCCGATCTACAGTGAGTTCGTTTTTGTTGGGGATGATGGCTACAACGTGGTTTCCACGGTCAATCTTCAAAAGGCCGATCGTGCAGGATTTTCGGAGAAGGTCAGCCAACTCGATGGACTCGAAACCGTGGCACGCAGTTCACTCGCCAACAACCTTGTGAACACGGTAAGCGAAGACCTCAACTTCATGCTGTTGCTTTCGTCCGCGTTGGTCTTCGTGGTGCTGCTTCTTACCTACGGAAGACTGGAATTGGCCGTTGTCACGTTCATGCCTATGGCCGTCAGTTGGGTATGGATCCTAGGCATCTGCGGCCTTTTCGACATCAAGTTCAACATGATCAATGTGGTGGTCACCACTTTCATTTTCGGCCTGGGCGATGATTATTCCATCTTTGTGTCGGACGGAATCCTTAGCCGCTACAAATACGGAATCGACAAGCTTCGGTCCTATCGAAGTTCCATCATCCTCTCGGCCATCACCACCATTATCGGGACGGGCGTACTCATCGTTTCAGAACATCCCGCCTTGCATTCCATTGCGGTGCTTTCCGTAACAGGAATGGCGTGTGTGCTGGTGGCTTCACTAACGTTGCAACCATTGCTTTACGACATACTGATTGAAAGCCGCAAGAAACGTGGCTTCTCCCCGCTCGAACTTCGCGACCTGCTGCGTGCTGCACTGGCATTCGGATGGTTCCTGATCGGCTGCATCATCCTCTCAAGCATTCTCATTGTTCTTATTCCATTGCCACTTTCCAAACGAAGGAAGCAACGCATCATGATGCCGCTCATCAGCAGCCTCATAAAATCTGACGTGGACATTATGACCCACGCCAAACAGCGGTGGGTCAACAAGGACAGGCTCGACAAACCTGCCATTCTCATTGCCAATCACAGTTCGTTCGTTGATCTGATGTTGATGATTGGCAGCAGCAACAAACTCCTGCTTGTCACGAACGATTGGGTGTGGAATTCTCCCTTGTTCGGGTTCTTCATCCGCTACGTAGAATATATCCACGCCAAGGATGAAACCTCATGGGATCTGGTCAAGATCCAACAGAAAGTGGATGAAGGTTATTCCATCCTCATCTTCCCCGAAGGAACACGCAGTTTGGACGGACGCATCGGACGGTTCAAAAAAGGTGCATTCTATTTGGCTGAACAACTCAACTTGGACATTCAGCCCGTGGTGCTGCATGGCATCCATCACGCCCTACGCAAAGGCGACTTTTCGGTTCAAAAAAGCTTAATGACCATCAAATATTTGCCGCGTATCACTGCGAGTGACCCAGCATTCGGAACGGGCTACCGCGAACGGACCAAGGCAATTGCCAAGTATTTCAAAACCGAATTTCAAAAAGTGACACTGGAAGTGGAAACACCCGATTTCTATGCCGATAAGGTGCAGCGGCTTTATTCCTACAAAGGCCCTGTGCTCGAATGGTACGTCCGCATTAAGATGATGCTGGAAAAGAATTTCGTTGAAATTGCTGACCGCGTTCCGCGCGAAGGGAAGATCTACGACCTCGGTTGCGGCTATGGCTACTTGTCGCATATGCTCGCCATGCAATCGTTCGAAAGGAATGTGATCGGATTGGATTATGATGACGAGAAGGTCCAATTGGCCGCAAACAGTCATTATTCAGGCGGAAACCTGGAGTTCGCACAGGCCGACCTCACCCAATTCACACCCGAAACGGCCGACTGTTTCATCATAAAAGACGTGCTGCATTATTTCCCAGCGACAGAACAGGAATCACTACTGAAACGCTGTGGCGAGAAGCTGAATGCTGGTGGCGTCATCATCATCCGCGATGGCATTGAAGATGAGAAGAAAGGGCATGGCGTGACCAAAATGACTGAGTTCTTCAGCACCAAGCTCTTCAACTTCAACAAGGCCGAACACGACCTGGAATTCCTACCCGAAGAACGCATCCATTCGTTCGCTTCTGAATTCAATCTGAGCGTGGAACGCTTGGAGAATAGGGCAAGTTCGAATGTTACGTTCATACTCCGTAAATCAGCGTAGCCTCATTTTCTCACGAATGCGAACTTCGCAGCCGAATGGCTGAACAGGTTTACGACTTTGTGATCATTGGGAGCGGATTGGGCGGGCTACAGTGCGCCTACATTCTTGCCGATCACGGTCACTCGGTCTGCGTGTTGGAAAAGAACCAGCAGTTGGGCGGTTCGTTGCAGGTTTTCAGTCGCGATAAGACGGTTTTCGATACGGGGGTGCATTATCTACCAGCCTTGGACGAAGGCCAACCACTTCACTCCTATTTCAAGTATTTCGGACTGACGGATAGCGTGAAATGGCGTAAAATGGACCGGAAATTCGACCAGATCAGCTTTGACAATGGTTCCGAATTCCATCACGCCAGTTCGTGGGATGAATTTGAACGAACGCTCATTGCTGATTTTCCTGAAGAGGAAAACGCCATCCGAAGCTATTCCGAAACCATTCGGAAGATTGTGAAAACCTTTCCTATCGATGAACTTGAATACCACGAGAAGGATCACACAGACGATGCTCTTTTCGAACTTAGCGCCAAGGAATTCATCGATTCGCTTTCCCCGAACGAACAGTTCCGTGCGGTTTTGGCCGGTTCAAATCTACTTTACGCTGGCTCTGCCGAAAAATGTCCGTTGTACGTGCATGCATTGGTCACAAACGGGTATGTCTTGAGCGCGCATCGCTGTGTGGATGGCGGTTCGCAGATCGCTAAGGAATTGGCCAAACGGATCCGCGAGAAAGGCGGTGAAGTGCTCCGAAGGAAAAAAGTGGTGTCGTTTGAACTGGAAAACGGAGAGCTGAAAGCCGCCCGAACGGACGATGGCGAAATTTATCGCGCCAAGCATTTCATCTCCAACATTCAACCGAAACTGCTTTTGCAGATGATCGGAAAGGAGCATTTCAAGCCCGCATTTTTCAATCGGATGCAGAAGGTCCGGAATACGCTTTCGAGCTTTTCAGTTCACATCGTCTGCAAACCGAATTCGTTCCCATATCTGAACCATAACGTCTATCATCACACCACAACCGATGTGTGGGCCAAGCCCGATTACTCGGAGCATGAGTGGCCGCTACAGTTCATGCTCAGCACTCCGGCCACTTCGCGTTCGCAGGAGTTTGCCGAAGGCATTTCCATCATGACCTACATGCGTTTTGACGAGGTGGAAAAGTGGAAGGATACGCACAATAGCATCGTTTCGCCAAGTTCGCGCCCAGCGGATTACGAAGCATTCAAGGCTCGCAAGACCGAACTATTGTTGGATGCCTTGGAGAAACGTTTCCCTGAAATAAGAAGCTGCATACTGAGCGTGCATGCATCCACTCCGCTCACATTCCGTGACTACATTGGCAGCGATGACGGTAACATGTATGGTACCGAAAAAGATTTTCGCAAAGGACTGACGAATTTCATTCCTCCGAAGACAAAAATCGCTAACCTTTGGCTCACAGGACAATACTTGAACCTCCACGGCATCTTTGGTGTTACCATCAGTTCAATTGTCACTTGCAGTCAGTTTTTAGATAAAAGAGAATTACTCGAACGCATAAAACGTGTTGAATGAAAAACATTGACGTTTTGGTTATTGGAGCTGGCCCATCTGGGACCGTGGCGGCTTCACATCTTGCAAATCAGGGCTACAAAGTCACAATTGTGGAGCGGAGCAGGTTTCCTCGCTTCGTGATAGGCGAAAGTCTGCTTCCGGTTTCAATGGAGCATTATCAGGAAGCAGGATTGTTGCCAGCCTTGGAAGAGAAGCAATTCGAGATCAAAGAAGGTGCGCTATTCAGCTTAGGCGAAACTGATTTCAGAATATCATTCGATGACAATTTCACCCCAGGTTGGACCTATGCATGGCAAGCGCCTCGAGGTGAATTCGACATGACCCTTGCCATTGAGACCGAAAAGAAAGGAGTGGAAATTCTTTACGAAACCACCCTCGGTACTATTGGCTTCAACGAGAATGGCGCCACTTTCAGCGTGGAGAACCTGAACGGAAAGACCGAATATTCCGCCCGGTTTGTAATTGACAGCAGCGGCTACGGGGGGGTTCTGGCCAGAATGCTGGACATACCTACCCATGTTTCGCCAACCAGCAACATGGCCACTTACACTCATTTTGTGGATGACACCCGCGATTCGTTTCCAACACCAATGCAGATCTCGTTCGATATTCTCGAAACCGACCTCTGGCTGTGGGTCATTCCATTCAACAATGGCGTGACCTCGCTCGGATTTGTGGGCAACAAGAAGTATTTCGGAGAGTTTACGGCCGATGGAGCCGATGTGAATGTGGCCTTCAATAACATGTTCAAGCGTTCGAAGAAATTCGGGGAGCGTTTTAAGGATAAGACCTACAAATTCACACCCATGGTGCATGCCGATTACATGCGTTCCTCTGAACGTTTTTTCGGCAATAAATACGTGTTGACAGGAAACACGACCGAGTTCCTCGACCCTGTCTTCTCTTCTGGAGTTGCCTTTGCAACCACCTCAGGATTGACAGCCGCTAAACTGGTTGACCGCGAATTGAAAGGCGAAAAAGTAGATTGGCAGAAAGAATACGTTGAGTTTTTGGAATATGGAATTGACGTGTTCCGAACGTATGTGAAGGAATGGTACACGGGCGATCTGCAGAAGATATTCTTCCATGTGAACATCAACCCACTCATGAAGAAGCAGCTTACTTCCGTGCTTGCCGGCTACGTTTGGGACAAGACCAATCCGTTCGTGCGTAAACACAAAACCATAATCAATACATTGGCTCAGGTGGTTGATATTGAGAAGATGAAGAAAATCACCGCGTGATGCACCGCGAACCCATCAGACCATCTTACGATGTGGCCATCATCGGTGCGGGCATCAGCGGACTAACCTCTGCAGCTTTGCTTAGCCGTGCCGGAATTTCAGTAGGCGTTTTTGAAATGGACAGTCGGCCCGGTGGTTACTTGGCGGGTTTCCGAAGAAAGGATTTCCGGTTCGACAGTGCCATTCATTGGCTCAACCAATGTGGCCCGCGCGGACTGGTGACACGCGTGTTCGATTTCATCGGAAACGACCACCCGACCGCGGAGGAACAGCCCAACATCAAGCGCTACATTGGCGATACGTACAATTATCGGCTCACGAACAACCCGGACGAACTGAAGGCCGAACTCATTGCCAAATTCCCGCACGAAAAGGACGGATTGGAACGCTTCTTTGCCGATGCCAAGCAGTTGGGGAAATCGTTCGATGGGCTACCGCGGTATTCCCGTTCGTTGGAAACGATGGGTTTCCTTGAATCGACCTTCTACAACATTCACCGTTTGGAATTCGCCATGCCGTTCCTGAAACACATCCGTTTCACAGGTGCGGACGGAACCGTGAAGGGGCTTAAACGCTATTTCAAGGATTCCGAAATGCTGAAGATCTTCGGTTCGGAGGAAGAGTTGCTTTCCGCCCTTGTTCCCATTGGATGGGCGTATTACAACGATTATCAAAGTCCTCCGAAAGGCGGCAGTCAGGTGTTTCCGGAATGGTTGGCCTACGTGACCGAACACTTGGGAAATGACGTTCATTACCAATGTCGCGTGGAGCGGATCAAGCTCGAAAACGGAAAGGCTGTCGGGCTGGAAATTGACCGCAGAGGCGAAAAGGTCAGCGTGAATGCGAAGCAGATCATAGCGGCCTGCGATGTGGAAGCACTCTACGAACGCATGCTTCCGCCAGAGGCCGTTCCATCAAAATTGAAGGCGAAACTGAATGCAGCCCAGCTTTACAGTTCGGCCGTGACGGTTTCCATCGGACTCGACTGCCCGGTTGAACAATTGGGGCTGGACGATGCCATGCTTTTCATTTGCCGCGATGACGTGCAGCGAACCGACCACAATGCAGGAGATCCGCACAAATGCGGCATCAGCGTGCTGGCGCCCTCCTTCCGCGACCCATCGCTTGCGCCTGAGGGCAAAGGCACCATGACCATTTACTGCTACGCGACCTTCGATCAGGATGACCGATGGAAGACCGAGGTGGACGCGAACGGAAAACTGGTGCGTGGCGAAGCCTACAAGAAGTTCAAACAGGAGTTTGCCGACATTCTGATTGACCGCGTTTCCAAGAAATTGGGGCATGACGTAAGGTCGCACATTTCGTTCTGCGACATTGCCACGCCCATCACCCATTGGCGCTACACGGGCAACCGCAACGGAAGTCTGATGGGCGCGCGTCCCGGCAAGGCCAACATGCAGGCCAAGATAGCTGGACATCGTACCCCAGTTAAAAACCTTTGGCTCAGCGGCCATTGGGCCGATCTGGGAGGTGGTGTGCCTATTGCGGTAAAAACCGGAATGAACGCTTCATTGTTGGTTTTGAAGGAACTGAAAGCAGATGCCTTCAAGGCATTGGCCACGTATCTTGACGTAAAAATGACCAACGAAGAAGCAGATAGAACGGGTATATTCGTTCCGTATGACCACTCTTGGGTTCAGGAATTGACACCTGCTGAGAAAAAGAAACTTTCGTAGCCAAAGTTGCAAAGCGAGCATGACCGAACTCCCACAAAAAGTTGACATCGTTGTTGTTGGGACCGGGTTTGCCGGTGTCTGTATGGGAATCCAGCTCCTGAAGAACGGTTTCACCGATTTCATCATCCTCGAACGCTCGAACGATGTGGGAGGCACGTGGCGCGACAACACCTATCCGGGTGCCGCCTGCGATGTGCATTCGCCCCTCTACTCCTTCTCGTTCGAACCGAATCCGAACTGGAGCCGCATGTTTGCAAACCATCGCGAGATCTATGATTACACCTGGCATTGCGTACGCAAATACGGTTTGGAGAAATACATCCGTTTCGGAAGATCGGTATTGGGCGGAGACTACGATGCCGCCAACGCGGAATGGACCATCAACATGGCCGATGGCACTTCTCTGAAATGCAACAAGTGGATCAACGGCATGGGGCCGCTCAATCGTCCTGTGTTCCCCAATTTGGAAGGGATCAGCGAATTCAAAGGCGCACATTTTCACTCTTCGGAATGGCGGCATGACGTGGATCTGAAAGGCAAGCGCGTGGCCGTGGTGGGAACGGGTGCCAGCGCAGTGCAGATCGTGCCGAACATTGCCGACACCGTTTCGGAACTGCATCTTTTTCAACGAACACCTGCTTGGGTCATCGCAAAACCCGACCGCGAAATGACGCAGCTGGAAAAATGGGTTTTCAAGCGCGTTCCTTTCATTCAGAAACTCTATCGCTGGCGGATCTATTGGCAGAACGAATTAACCGTGAACCTGCTGGTTTTTAACCCGAAATACACTAAACTGATAGCGGGATTGGGCAAGCGTCAACTGCGCAAAGGCATCAAGGACCCCGCGCTGCGCGAAAAACTCACACCCGCCTATAGCCCCGGTTGCAAGCGCATTCTCCCTTCAAACAACTTCTATCCCACGCTCGAACGCAAGCACGTTCACTTGCACACCGAAGGCATCGAACGCATTACCGCGAACGGACTACTGGGCAAGGACGGCCACGAGACCAAAGTGGACGCGATCATTTACGCCACGGGGTTCGAGGCGGCAGATTTCCCCGCATGGTTCAACGTGAAGGGCAAGGACGGACGGCAACTGCTGGACGTTTGGAAGGACGGCCCCGAAGCCTACCTCGGCACCGTGGTGAGCGGTTTCCCGAACATGTTCATGCTCATTGGCCCCAACACGGGCCTGGGCCACACCTCCATGATCATCATGATCGAGGCTTCGGTCAACTATACCATCGAATGCCTGAAGGCCATGCAACGCAACAAGGCCAAGGCCATGGATGTGAAACCCGATGTGCAGCAGGCCTACAACGAGGACATTCAGCGCAAACTGGCCACCACCGTGTGGGCAACGGGCGGCTGCAAAAGCTGGTACATTTCCAAAACGGGCAAGAACACCTCCGTTTGGCCTGGGTTCACGTTCACGTATATGAAAAGGACGAAGCGAGTGAAGGAGGGGGATTTTGATTTCAGCCTACTCTGACCCCCGTCCAAAGTAAATAAGTTCTCACGTCAACGGTCTTCCTTGGTTGGGAGACCGAACTTCGCCCTACGGAAGCCAAGCTCCGGTGTCGGGTAGGTGATTTCAGTACTACGGAAGGTCATTGCACCTGTCGGGAAGGTGGTTGCAGACGTCTGCAAAGTGCTTCCGCCCGACCGTAACCACCTTCCCGCTTGGCATGATCGGCTTCCGTAGGGCAGCAATGAGTTTCCGTGCAACAGAAAGCATCAACCCTGGGGCCGTGATCGGTTTCCGTGGGGCTGCAAACGTCTTCCGTGTAGTCGCAGCGGCCTTCCATTGGGTTACGCTCCATCGCCCTGAGGCGAACTCAGTCAGCCTGCTTGAACGCCTTCTTGAACTTCTCCAGTTTCGGCCCCACCACCATGGAGCAATAGGAATTGCCGGGGTTCTGGGCGTAGTAATCCTGATGGTAGTCTTCGGCAGGGTAGAATTCGGATATGGCGGATATCTCTGTGACCACAGGCGAACCGTAAGCCTCCTCATCGTTAAGCCGTTTCTTGTACTCCTTTGCGAGCATTTCCTGCGTGGCGGAATGGAAGAAGATGACTGAACGATATTGCGTTCCCACATCGGCCCCTTGACGGTTCAGTTGTGTGGGATCGTGAGAAAGCCAGAATGCTTCGAGCAGGGTTTCGTAGCTGACCTGATTAGGGTCGTAGGTCACTTGGATCACCTCCGCGTGGCCCGTTGTTCCGTTACAGACATCCTTGTATGTCGGTTTTTTCACCGTTCCACCGCTATAGCCCGAAACCACACTTTCCACCCCTTTTATCTCTTGGAACATGGCCTCCACACACCAGAAGCATCCTGCTCCGAAGGTGGCTTTTTCCAACGCGACCTCATTTGAACTGCTCATTTTTTCTCTGTTTTTTTCGGTTCCGAAAATAGTCATAGCCCCAACGAGTACGACTGTGATGATGGCGATGGAATATTTCATGTTACGATTACTAACAGATCAGACGCTCTAAAGTTCATCATTTGGGAATTAGCAGATGGGCATTTGTGGGGTAAATGTCGCCCGGACGAGAATTGCACGTCATTGTGCGCTCGTCCCAATATCAGGACGAGCGCCAATCTTTTGGGGGGAGATTGCTTCAGTGGTTGCTTCTTCGCAATGACGTGGGTATATCCGATATTCGCTCCGCGATGAAAGACCTCTACCACGCAGTCAGCGACTTTGTCAGAAAAGACCTCAGTTGGCCCATTTACGGTATCACGATGCTGTTCTTGGCCGTTGCGATGTTCATCAATTACGGATCAACCTTTGACCTCAATCTCTTTGATCTTCGACAAGGCTTTGAAGCACGCGCAGGCTACTATGGACTGCTTTTCGGTGGAACCTATTTTGCCACCGCCATTCTCTGTTCGTTCGGTTCAGAAAAACCGTTCTTGAAAGACTGGCGTTTCTGGGTTATTGGGGCTGCCTTCGTTTTCATTGCCACCATACCCAAGCTTCATATTCTAAAGCTGATCGATGTCCGCTCTCAGGATTGGGACCTGAAACAAATGGTGTTCGTATCTCGCAGCCATTTTTTCGTCCATCAGATGGTCATTTCGCTCATCGGGCTGGGAATTGTAAAGTTGCTTTTCCATAAATGGGTCGATTTCGATTACGGATTCAGGTTTGAGTGGAAAACTTTGAAACCCTATTTCTTCGTGCTGATGCTGGTTGCACCATTGATCATCGGAGCATCCTTCCTGCCCGATTTTCAACGCGCCTATCCGCAATACAAACCGTGGAACTATCCAGATGTCTTCGGATTTTCTATTGGAAGTCAGGCTGCGATTTTTGAGATGTGTTATTCGACAGGTTTTGTGGCTGTGGAAGCCATTTTCCGTGGGGCTTTGGCCATGACGATGATCAAGATCATGGGGCCAAGGGCCGTGTTGTCCATGGCTTCGTTCTACTGCGTTTTCCACTTCGGAAAACCTGCGGGTGAAGCGGTCGGGGCGTTCTTCGGTGGCTATGCGTTGGGCGTGCTTGCCATTCACAGCCGCAGCGTGCTGGGCGGACTGATCGTGCATTTGGGCGTGGCGATGTTGATGGAAACGATGGGCTATCTTCACTTTTACTCAAATTGAAATTATGATTGTTGTCAGAGCAGTTCAATTTTGACCTTCTAACTTTGCAACAAATCAATTCGCTACCATGTCTAAAACAAGAAAGATTCTCGTCCCCATTGTCCTCATTCTGGGTCTCATTCAGTTTATTCCAAGCAAACGTGCCATCGTTGAAGTAAATCCGGTCGATTCTTTCAAGAC
>CAMCFW010000026.1 GCA_945874195.1 Chryseobacterium gleum | reverse complement strand
ATTTCGCTTTGGAGGCTATGAGCCTGAATCCCGACAAGGTCACAGGAGTAGATATTTCAGTGGGAATGCTCGAACTCGGAAAACAGAAGATCGCCAAGAAAAACCTGACCAGCAGGATCGAAATGGTTGAAGGTGATTCAGAAAATCTTCCATTTCAAGACAATATTTATGATGCAGCCACCGTTGCCTTTGGCGTGCGGAATTTTGAAAACCTACTTAAAGGACTGACCGACATCCATCGCGTGCTTCGTCCAGGCGGAAAACTGGTGGTGCTGGAACTTTCTACTCCAAAGCAGTTCCCGATCAAGCAATTGTTCGGGTTCTATTTCAATAATATCCTTCCCGTTTTTGGTAAGCTGCTGTCGAAGGATGATTCGGCCTATACTTATCTGCCGCAGTCGGTCAACGCCTTTCCCGATGGAAAGGATTTTCTGAAAGTGATGGAAGCTGCTGGATTTCAGCGCAACACTTCCAAGTCGCTTACGTTTGGTATCTGCAGTTTATATACTGGGATCAAGGCCTGATTTGCAATCCAAACCGAAACATATCCTTTCCTGTTTGTTCATCGGCCTGTTGGTCGGTCTGTTCAGCACAACATCTGTTTTGGCGCAGTTTCCTATCAAATACAAGGAAAAAAAGCAGCTCAATCTTACCAAATACGATCGCAAACTCATGCATTTCGGCTTCTCGCTCGGAATGAACTACTCGGATATTGCGGTCAAGAACGTGGCCAACATACAGTCGCTTGATTCAGTTTACGTTGTAGAACCCAAAGGTGCGGTCGGGTTCACGCTCGGCATCGTTTCCGACCTTCGGATGGGCGAACATTTCAACCTGCGTTTCATTCCCGGAATTTCCTTTGTTGGCCGCGGCATGCAATACACCCTCTACGAACAGGATACCGTGCCCGTGGTATATGACAAAAACGTCAATTCCGTCTATCTCGAAGTACCGCTTTACTTTAAATTCCGTTCGCGAAGAATCAACAATTGGCGCGTTTACGTCATTGGTGGTGGCAAATTCCTCTACGACATGGCCTCCAAAGAAAAGGCGGAGACCGAAGAAGTGATCCTGAAAATGAAGAAGGAGGACTACACGTGGGATCTTGGCGTTGGGGTCGATTTTTACCTCGAGTATTTCAAATTGTCAACAGAAGTGAAAATGGCCTTTGGGTTGAACAACCTTTTGGTTGAGGATCAAACGGTGTTCACAAATTCCATTCAGTCATTGAAGTCGAAAACGTTCCTGTTCTCGATCTATTTCGAGTAGTTTTTCGGTTTCATGAAGGATGTAAACCTCGTTATTTCCGCACAGGATTATGGCATTGAAGAACAGGTGAAGCGGGCTGTTTCGCAGGCTGCTGGGATCCCTGTTTCGGAAATGGCAGGTTTTCTGGAACTCCGCAGAAGCATTGATGCACGCAACCGCAACATCAAGTTCAATCTGAGTGTGCGGGTGTATGCCAAAGGCGAAACGCCAGATTCTCACCATCCCAAGTTTGAGCGGAGAGAATTCCAAGATGTATCGAAGGCCGAACATGTTGTCATAGTGGGTGCTGGTCCGGCTGGGCTTTTTGCCGCGTTGCGGTTGATTGAGCAAGGAATCAAACCGATCATTTTGGAACGCGGCAAGAATGTGCGCGACCGCAGGCGCGACCTGGCCGCCATCAATAAGGAACATATCGTGAATCCGGAAAGCAATTATTGCTTTGGCGAAGGAGGTGCCGGAACTTATTCAGACGGCAAGCTTTATACGCGCAGCACCAAGCGGGGCGATGTGAACCGCATTCTCAGCACTTTCATTCAGTTCGGGGCTGATGATGACATTCTGGTGAACAGCCATCCGCACATCGGCACAAACAAACTGCCGCAGATCATCACCGCCATCCGAGAACAGATCATTGCCTGTGGTGGCGAGGTTCGGTTCAATTCCAAACTCACCGATATCATTCTGAATCGGAGCGAAGTGGCTGGCGTTGTCATCAATCATGAAGAAAAGCTTCCGACCAAAAAACTGATTCTGGCAACGGGACATTCCGCCCGTGATATCTACGAATTGCTATACAAAAAGGGAATCGAAATCGAGGCCAAGCAGTTCGCCATGGGAGTTCGGGTGGAGCATCCGCAGGAACTCATTGATTCCATTCAATATCATGGTGTGAACTACGAATCGCTTCCGCCATCGGCCTATTCGTTGGTGGATCAGGTTAATGGTCGTGGGGTGTATTCGTTCTGCATGTGTCCTGGCGGGATCATTGCGCCATGTGCAACCGCTCCGGGCGAAATTGTGACCAATGGTTGGAGTCCGAGCAAACGAAACAATCCATTCGCCAATTCGGGAATCGTGGTTCCCGTGGAACCGGAGGATTATCGGCAGTTCGCTTCGGCAGGGCCGCTTGCAGGATTGCGCTATCAGCAATTTGTAGAACAGACCGTTTGCCGAATGGCCGGTGGAACGCAGACCGCACCTGCTCAACGCCTTTCAGACTTCATCAACGGGAAATTGAGCACCGATCTTCCCGTTAATTCCTACCAACCCGGAACGGTTTCAATGCAGCTTTCCGAAGTGCTTCCAAAAGCGATCCATCAACGGTTGCGTGGAGGTTTTCAGGAATTTGGAAAAAAGATGCGTGGCTATTTGACCAACGAGGCCGTTGCTGTGGCCGTTGAAAGCAGAACATCATCGCCCGTCAGAATCCCACGCAATGAGCAGGGCGAACATCCGCAGATCAAAGGACTTTTTCCCTCCGGAGAGGGTGGTGGCTATGCCGGTGGAATCGTTTCGGCTGCCATTGATGGGGAGAACGCAGTGAGTTTCATTCAGCGTTAACCCGTTTAGGTCTGCTCAGTTCTGTGGTGAGTTGTTAAGGGTGAGTAGGTTTTCTTCAGCCCACTTGTGTCCACGTGTGCCTCTCAGACGTTCTTGCCTATTTTTTCGCTCCTTCAGCGCGGTGAAATTCTCCACGTACGCTTGGCAATAGTCTATTGTTCCTTCAAACGAATTCCACTTTTTGGAAAGAATGTATCCAATGTTGGCAGGCAGGTAATCGACTTTCAGGTCATGCTTTTTTCCCAATATCTGGATCATGCCAGATTGAAAGAGGTCCGTTGCAACGGCCACTTTGTCGAATCCCCGTGCTTTGGCCAATTCTAATGAATAGAAGACATTCTCCAAACTGTGCTCAGCGCGGTCTTCAATAATAAGATGTGCAGGATCTACTCCCATTTCTTCGAGATAGAGCGCAAAGATCTTCGATTCAACATAGGGTGAATGAACTGCATTGCCCGAAACGATTATGTGCTTGGTAATACCTTGAGTATATAGGCGGTGTGCCCAATGCAGTCTCATTTGGTAAATGGCATTCATTTTTCCGTCTGGATTGAAGGGGTAACCTGGAATGATGATCGCATCGTAGATCTCAACGGTTCGGTCTTTCGCAAAGCTTGATTCGTTTCCCATAATAAGTACGCTGATGAGTGCGGCTAAGAAAAATCTTTTTGAAGTCATGATGTGTGGTTTTTGCTTGAAGTATGGACACAAAGGTATTTAAAATGTTTAAGAAAAATACAAAAAGATTAAACAAAAAGATTTTTTGTGGTGTTCTTACCCAAAACCCAAGACATGAAAAAGACCATAATCACTCTTCTGGCCGCTGTGGTGGGCATACCTGTACTGACCTTGTTGCTTGATAGTTCAATCAGCCCAACTCAAATTCAGATGCTCAAAGTTGTTGGGGGCATTTACCTGATCACTTCCATTTTGAGTTTCATAATAAGTGAATTATCCAAAAACTACAGCCAGGTGGATAAGCTCTGGAGCATCATACCGGCCGTTTATATCTGGACGGTTGCCGCGATGAGTGATTTTGAACCAAGGGCACTATTGATGGCCGTGGTGGCAACGGTATGGAGCATACGTTTAACATATAACTTCAATAGAAGAGGCGGTTATTCGCTACGCTTCTGGGAAGGCGAGGAGGATTATCGATGGGCCGTACTTCGGAGAAATCCGATTCTGGCAAACAAGTGGGTGTGGAAACTTTTCAATTTGGTTTTCATTAGTTTCTATCAGCATGGACTTTTGTTGCTGATCACTGTACCGATGATAGCAGAGGTGGGTTCTGAAACGCCACTTGGGCTGATGGACATAATGATTTCTATTCTGTTCATCAGCTTTGTAGCCTACGAGACCATTGCCGACCAACAGCAGTGGAATTATCAGAATGAGAAACATCGACTGCGAAAGGCCAACCTACCAATGGAAGCGAAATTTCAGCGCGGTTTTATTGCTGAAGGACTTTGGAAATTGAGCAGACATCCCAATTATTTCGCTGAACAGAGCATTTGGGTGGTATTCTATCTGTTCAGTATTGTGGCCACCGGAAATTGGTTCAATTGGACAATCTGCGGTTCGGTTCTATTGATCATGCTTTTTCAAGGCAGTGCCAATTTCAGTGAAGGAATAACAGCCGAGAAGTATCCGGATTACAAGGAATACCAAAAATGGGTTCCAAAGTTCTTCCCGAAAGTATGGATCGCTGAATCTAAAGTATACAAGACACTGGTCAATGCTGAACATTGATTTTCGGACCCGAATGCTGATCCGAACCATGGTCAGTTTGTTGCTTATGGCAGCAACTTCGCTCGCCTATGCGCAGCAACAAGTTCCCAACGGTGGATTTGAACTATGGGACCAAGCAGGTGAAAGAACCGAACCAAAGGGGTGGAACAGCTTGATGAGCGCTGACCTGTGCATGCTGTGCTCGTTCGGGGCATCGCAGCGCGTCTTTTCCGATAAACGCACTGCTTCTGGCAAAGGAAACTGCATTCGCATTGAATCGACCAAGGCCATTGGTGGTATCATTGTCAACGGGTCGGTAACAACTGGTAGGGTAACAGCTCCATCGGCCATACCGTATTATGGCTACAATAAAACGGTGAAAGCGGAACCTGAATTCAGATCTTATTTCTCGGCCAAACCCGACAGCCTCGTGTTCTGGGCGAAATATTCCATTTTGGATAAAAGTGATTCGGCCTTGGTTTCCTTTTTATTGCATGATGATATTGAAATGACCGACCCTCCAAAGCCAGGCAATGCGAATAAACCGGTTGCTTTGGCGCAGAAGTCTTTTCAGACTCGAGGGAAATGGCAACGCATTTCGATTCCATTCAGCTACTCGGCAGGCGATAAGAGGCGAGTTAAATACCTGTTGGCCACATTTGCGTCAAGTTTCCAGGCTGGAAAAGGGAATTCCACAGCAACTCTTTGGATAGATGATGTTGAATTGATATACAACGATCCTGAACGGAGTATAGGTGGTCAGACCGCTTCAAATGGTCAGATCAGTTTGATAAGATAAGCACTGATCTACTATTCTTGATTTCAACATCATTTTCGTATCCACGAGACTGTTGGTCATTTTAGTTCTTTTCCAAGCAACAGTTGCTTTCCACATTGGCCAGAGATTGAATCCTGCATAGTCTCCATCGCGCTGCTTTCGCTTTGCGGTTCAGCTTTCGGAGGTGGCGCAGCTCCTACATACATACGGTAGGGCATCTGGCCGCCAGCACGTGAAATATTTCGCTCTTAGGTCAGTATGTTGTAAATGTCATTCGGTCAGAAAATACGGCAATTCGGGCTTTTAAAGCCCTCCAGACTGGCTCCAATACCAAATTATCTCAAGTTTTTCAATTTGTAACTAGTTGAAAATCAAATTATAAATAAAAATGTTTAACAAAAACATAAAAAAGTTAAACAATATTGTTTTTCGTGCTGTTTATAACCTGAATCAATAAACTTCAAAATCATGAAAAAGTCAAATTACCTATTATCAATGATCCTCGGTGTCGCTTCCTTAAATAGCGTGGCTCAGACAGCCCGTTTGGAAGTGATCCACAATTCGGCCGATGCTGCTGCAGCGGTTGTTGACATTTACGTTAATGGCGGGCTCGAACCGTTCATTGACGATTTCGCTTTCCGTACTTCATCCGGTTTTGTGGACGTGCCTTCGGGAGTTGCACTAAGCATTGGAGTGGCCGGAGGCAACAGTACGGGCCCGGGCGATATCCTCGTTACTGTACCAGTTGGTCCGCTCATGTCGGGTCAGACCTACATTGCCATTGCCAATGGAATCGTATCGCCAGTTGGCTACAGCCCTGCACCTTCTTTCGATCTTGACATCTTCACCGGAGCACGTGAAACTGCAGCGGGTGGCGCGGGAACAAACGATGTTCTTGTTTACCATGGATCGACAGATGCACCGATGGTTGATGTGGATGAATTGGCCGTAGTGGGCGGTGAAGCCGTGAACGACCTTTCCTATTCACAGTTCCAAGGCTATCTGACCTTGGGTGTTGAGGATTACCTACTCCAAGTTCAAGCCGCTTCAAGTGGCGCAGCTGTAGCAGCTTTCGATGCTCCATTGGCAACGCTGGGTGTGAATGGTGCTGCATTGACAGTTCTTGCGTCAGGATTCTTGGATCCTTCAACAAATAGTAATGGAGCTGCATTCGGTCTATTTGTTTCTACAGGCGCTGCCGGAGCACTCTTGGCATTGCCCTCACCAGAAGCTCGTTTGGAGGTGATCCACAATTCGGCTGATGCCGCTGCTGCGGTGGTTGACGTGTTCGTGAATGGAGATGAACTCATACCTGATTTCGCCTTCAGAACAACATCAGGATTCATCACTGTTCCGGCTGGAATGCCATTGGACATTGATGTTGCTCCAAATGGAGCAGGAATCGCAGGCTCGGTCGGAACCATTTCCATTCCATTCCTTGCATCTGGCGAAACTTACATTGCCATTGCCAATGGAATCGTATCGCCAACTGGCTACAGCCCTGCACCAGCCTTCGGACTTGACATCTTCGCTGGAGCGCGTGAAGAAGCTGCCAATCAAGGTGCTGATGAAACAGATGTGCTCGTGTATCACGGTTCAACCGATGCACCGACCGTTGATGTTGCAGAAACAGGTGTGGGAGCAGGAACAGTCGTGAACGACATTTCCTATGGCGAATTCCAAGGTTATCTTGAACTGGGAACTTTGAATTATCAGTTGACCATTCAGGATGCGACCGGAGCGGTGAATGTTGCCGCGTTTGATGCACCATTGGAAACGCTTGGACTTCAGGATGCCGCCATCACGGTGTTGGCTTCAGGATTCTTTGATCCGTCAATGAATTCGAACGGTGCGGGTTTCGGACTATGGGTGTCTCTTGGAACAAACGGATCCTTGATCCCATTGAGCAATGTGACAGGAGTTGAGGATGTTGAATCGATTTCAAATGCGGCTCTGTTCCCAAATCCGACCAACGATAATGCTACAATGTTCTTTGAACTTGTGGATGACACGAACATCAATCTAGAAGTGGTGAACACCATGGGACAACGCGTGGTTGTCAAGAGTTTCGGTGAAATGCTTACTGGAAATCACAGAGTGGAAATACCTGCAAGCGAATTGGCCCCAGGATTCTATTTTGTGAACCTTCGAACCGATAACGGTGTAGTATCTGCAAAGATGCAAGTTGTAAAGTGATCGAATTAAATTAGGAGGCGTCCCGTTCCGTCAGGGGCGGGACGCTTTTTCATACTCAAACCATGGCTAAAGTTCTCATAACAGGCGGTTCAGGTTCTATTGGTCGTAAGCTCATTGAGAAGCTGAAGACCAACGGACACGAGGTTTCCGTCATTGGTCGAAGTAGCCATGATGGGTTAGGTGTGCCGAGTTTCACTTGGGATCTTGAGAAAGGCACGATGAATGAAACTGCACTTCGGAATGTGACGCATATTATCCATTTGGCTGGAGCAGGCATTGCCGATAGGCCGTGGTCGCCAAATCGAAAAAAGGAGATACTTGAAAGTCGCGTAAAGCCACTACAACTTCTGTCTGCTGTTCTAGAAAGAAGGAATCAGCGTATAAAGGCGATCATCTCGTCTTCTGCCATCGGATATTATGGAGCGGTCACAACAGATCGGATTTTCAAAGAAGAAGACCCTGCTGCCAATGATTTTCTAGGGATCACCTGCAAAATGTGGGAAGATGCTGTTAAACTTTTCGGGCTGGTGGCCGATCGAGAAGTAAGGGTCAGGACCGGAGTGGTGCTGATGAACGAAGGCGGAGCGCTTCCAAAGCTTGTTAGGCCGGTCCGCTTCGGATTCGGTGCCGCAGTTGGTTCAGGGAATCAATGGATGCCTTGGATACATATTGATGATCTGACAGAATTATACCTACGGGCGGTTGAAGATGAAGTGCTCCAGGGGCCATACAATGCGGTGGCCCCTGAACAAGTGACACAATCAGTTTTTATAAAAACGGCAGGGAAGGTGCTGAAAAGACCGATCCTTCTTCCAACAATTCCAGCATTCCTGTTGAAGTCCTTAATTGGAGAAATGAGCCAAGTGGTTACCGAAGGATCGCGCGTGTCGAGCCAACGATTGATGGACACGGGATTCCAATTCAAACATTTACAGTTGAACCAAGCATTGAACGACCTATTGAAGTGAAATTACATCGAAAGCAATACGATCAGTTCTTACCCATTTCATTGGACGAGGCGTGGGAATTCTTCTCATCGCCTAAGAATCTGAACGAAATGACCCCTAAGGACATGGAATTTGAAATTCTTACAAAGGACATCCAAAGCATGTACGAGGGACAGATCATCCAGTACTGCGTCACCCCATTCCCTTTCATTAAAATGGACTGGGTAACCGAGATCACGCATGTGGAAAACCGAAAGATGTTTGTGGATGAGCAACGCTTTGGACCCTATGCTTTTTGGCATCATCAGCATCTTTTTCAAGCTGTTGATGGTGGAGTTGAAATGACCGATATCCTACATTATCGAGTTCCACTCGGTATTGTTGGTAAGTTGATCAACGCGCTTTTCATAGAACGGAAGGTTAGAAGCATATTTGAGTATAGATTCCATGTAATGGAGAACAAGTTCGGAAAACCCGTGTTAACACATTTAGAACACGCATAATGGGCAACTATAGCATCAAGGACCTCGAGACACTTTCCGGTGTAAAGGCACATACCATACGTATCTGGGAAAAACGATACGACATCATCAAGCCGGACCGGACTGATACCAACATCCGGAAGTATTCGGATATGGAGTTGAAGAAGTTGCTGAATGTGGCCATCCTGAACAATCATGGTCATAAGATCTCGAAGATCGCCAAACTCTGCCACGGTGAAATCTGTGAGGAGTTGGAGAAGTTGAATCAACGTGACGATAAATTCCAGGTACAGATCGATACGCTGGTGGTGGCCATGGTGGACCTTGATCGCAAAAAGTTTCAAAAGATTCTGGCCGATAGCACTCAGAAGGTCGGTTTCGAAGCAACCGCCATCAACTTACTTTACCCGTTTCTTCGAAAGGTCGGGGTCATGTGGCAGACGGATGACATCAATATCCCCCAAGAACATTTCATCAGCAGCTTGGTCATTCAGAAACTATATGTGGCCATAGATCAAGAATACCAGCCCGAAATGGAAGGTGCCAAGAAGGCTCTGCTATTCCTTCCCGAAGGAGAATACCATGAAATGGGACTCCTGTTCTACCGCTATCTGATGAAGAAAAGGGGCTATGAGACCATCTATCTAGGTCAGTCACTCCCTTATCCTGATCTTCTGAAGGTGGTTGAGGCCCATCGTCCAGATTTACTTGTAACAGCCTTTGTCGCCAACATTCCCCAGGACTATTTACAGAATTACCTCAACCGCATGTCGGCAGACTTTCCATCAAAGACCATTGTCGCTTCAGGTTATCAGGTGTGCCAAGCCAAGTTCTCTATACCCGAGAACGTCAAGGCGCTCAAAGACGTGAAAGAGTTCATTTCGTTCATCGAAAAGGATTAATTCGCTCCCTTAAGTTTATTTAACATTTGCGCTGAAACCCCTGCTAGTACAGGGCTTTCAGCGTTTTCGCGATTTTAATTGTTTAATTAATTTAAAAAATAGTTCAACAAAAGTTTGGACGTTTAAACATTGAACCTTATGTTTGTTGAAGAATTTAATAAAACAGTTAAACAATAAAGAAATAAGACCATGTCAGCATTAACATTTAACGATAGACTCCTGAAAATGAGCGATGTGTTGGAATACTTCGCGCTTAGCCTTACAAAGAACCGAGAAGATGCTCAGGATCTTCTTCAAGAAACCATGATGAAGGCCATAACCTATCAGGACAAGTACACGCCAAACACGAACATGAAGGCCTGGCTTCACACCATTATGAAGAACACCTTCATAAATCAGTATCGCAAGATGAAGCGGGCAAATACGGTGATCACCACCAATGACGAGGTGGCCGTGTTGGATTTTGTTCCTGCATCGGTAGAATACACGCCAGACAGCATGTTGGCAACCAAGCAGATCAACAAATTGATTGACCAGTTGGATGATAACACGCGTATTCCGTTCACAATGCACCTTAAGGGCTTCAAATACAAGGAGATCGCTGAGCACCTTAATATTCCTATCGGAACAGTGAAAAGCCGCATCTACTTCGCGAAGCAAACCCTGATGAAGGATCTGAAGGATTACAGGAATTGATCTGGTCAATCGGGTTAGATGAAGGTCGTCAGCATAAAGTTGACGATCTTTGCTTTCTCAGAACATGAACAAACAGCAGGTCATATTGGTCAACGAGCAGGACGATTCCATCGGCCTGATGGAAAAGCTGGAAGCGCACCGGAAAGGCGCGTTACATAGGGCGGTTTCCGTATTCGTTTTCAATAGCCGAGGCGAACTTCTAATGCAAAAACGAGCCTCAGGCAAATACCACGGTGGCGGCCTCTGGACAAATACCTGCTGCACACATCCGAGTGATGGCGAAAGCAGTTTGGAATGCGCCAATAGAAGACTGAAGGAGGAAATGGGCATCGAAACTCAACTGGTGGAGCAGTTCTCTTTCATATACAGAAGTGAGGTTGAAAACGGTCTGATTGAGCACGAATTTGACCACGTTTTCTTCGGAATTTATGATGGGACGGTGGCCCTGAATCCAAAAGAGGCAGAAGATCATACCTTTGCACCGTTAGTTAAGGTATTCACGGACGCGGAAAATCAACCGGAACGTTATTCGATCTGGTTTCGCATTATCATCGATAAGTTCAGGGATCACCTTACAGGAATGGAACATCGGCCACAAAGGACGGTGGGAGTATAATGTAGGATGATGAAAGTGACCGTCAGCAGAAAGGCGCAGTTCAATGCCGCGCACAGGCTTTTCAACCCCGCTTGGTCGGATGAGAAGAATGATGAGGTGTTCGGCAAGTGCAACAACCCGAACTATCATGGCCATAATTATGTGCTTACAGTAAGCGTAAAGGGAACAATCGATCCCGAAACTGGTTATGTGATAGACATGAAAGACCTGAAGATGTTGATCTTGGATCACGTTGAAAAGCCCTTCGATCACAGAAACCTTAATCTTGATACACCGGAATTCAAAAACCTGAATCCAACGGCAGAGAATATTGCTGTGGTTATCTGGCACAAACTAAGGCCACATTTAAAGGCCGAACTCGAGTTAAAAGTCACATTACATGAAACGGAACGGAATTTTGTTGAATTTGAAGGGTAGCGCGGTCGAATTGATCGAAGAAGTGGGCGACAACCACATTGCAACCTCGTTGGAAACTCCGATGAGGGAGAATGCACACGCCATATCGGACCGCGATAAGATTGAAAAGATCGCGGAGCATTTCGCTTATATCATGGATACACTTGGGCTTGACCTTTCTGACGACAGTTTGAGAGGAACACCGATGCGAGTGGCCAAAATGTATGTTGAGGAGGTTTTCAGCGGACTGAATCCGAAGAACAAACCTGAGGTGAAGCTTTTCGAGAACAAGTATGGTTACAATGAAATGTTGGTGGAAAAAGATATCAAGGTCCATTCGTTCTGCGAGCACCATTTTGTTCCGATCATAGGCATTGCGCACGTGGCATACATCAACAGCGGTAAAGTGGTCGGACTGTCAAAACTGAACCGCATTGTGGATTATTTCGCCAAGCGCCCGCAGGTGCAGGAACGTCTGACCATGCAAATTGCCGATGAGCTGAA
>CAMCFW010000025.1 GCA_945874195.1 Chryseobacterium gleum | reverse complement strand
GCCAGCGAAGTCGGTCACTTCTGGGCGGAAACGGCCTTGCAGGTCAACCAGCGGAACCATGTTGCCCTGACCGTCATCCACCAGCATCGGACTGATGCCAGCGGTCTTCGCCACACGCATGTCGTCCGCACCGAAAGTGGGAGCGATGTGAACGATGCCCGTTCCGTCTTCCGTGGAGACAAAATCGCCCGCAATCACCTCAAAGGTTCTGCCTTCGGGCTGAGAGTACGGCATCAGTTGCCCGTACTTGGTGCCAACGAGTTCTGCGCCTTTGAACTCAGCGATCACTTCGAATGGAATAGCCTTGTCGCCTGCTTTGTAATCCTCGAATGTGATGACCGTATTCTCGGCTTTGAACCATTTTCCCACCAATTCCTTGGCGAGAATAACGGTCACAGGCTTGAATGTATATTGATTGAAGGTTTTGACCGCCACATAGTCAATCTTCTCGCCTACGGCCAGAGCGGTGTTTGATGGAAGTGTCCACGGAGTGGTTGTCCATGCGAGGATGAAACACTCGCTTCCGAATTTGGCATCCAATGCAGGAGCGCGGAACTGTGCCACCACGGTCGTGTCCTTCACATCCCGATACGTCCCGGGTTGGTTCAGCTCGTGCGAACTGAGTCCCGTTCCGGCCTTGGGCGAATAGGGCTGAATGGTGTAGCCCTTGTAGAGCAGTCCTTTCTTGTAGAGGTCGCTGAGGAGCCACCACACGCTCTCGATGTAGGTGTTCTCGTAGGTAATGTATGGGTTTTCCATATCCACCCAGTAGCCCATCTTGCGGGTGAGGTCGTTCCAGACGTCCGTGTATTTCATCACGGCCTTGCGGCATGCCTCGTTGTATTCGGCAATGGTGATGGTCTTGCCGATGTCTTCCTTGGTGATGCCCAGTTCCTTCTCCACGCCCAACTCGATGGGCAGACCGTGCGTGTCCCATCCGGCCTTGCGCTTCACTTGAAAACCTTTCAGCGTGCGATGGCGGCAGAAGATGTCCTTGATGGTGCGGGCCATCACGTGGTGGATTCCCGGCATGCCATTGGCCGATGGCGGCCCTTCGTAGAACACGAACGGAGGGCAGCCCTCGCGGGTGTCCACACTCTTTCGGAAGGTGTCCTCCGCGTCCCAGTTAGAGAGCATTTCTTCCGCTATTGCTGGAAGATTTAGCTGCTTATATTCTGGGTATTTTTTCGCCACGGTTTAAATTTTGAGGGCGCGAATTTAGCTATAAAAAAAGGCCCCGAACATTCCTGTTCGAGGCCTAGTTTGTAACTTAAGAGTTCCGCGTTAATCAATTGGGCAGAATCACTTTGTCAATCACGTGTACTACACCATTTGCTCCTTGAACATCGGTAGCGATAATGTTAGATATACGTCCATTCTCGTCAGTGATTTTTGCTCCGCCAGCAAGACCAATGGTAAATGTTCCTGTATTCAATGTCGTTACCATTTGACCCTCGGTCAATGACCCAGCGAGTACGTTTCCATTCGCAACGTGATAGGTTAGTACCGCTTCCAACGTGGCCACTGGAATATCGTTCAACGATGCAAATCCCAGCTCGCCAAGCAATGCCACAAAAGCATCATTTGTTGGGGCGAAAGCTGTGTAAGGTCCAGTACCTGAAAGAATGCTTACGAAATCGGTTGTTAGGTCAGGACGCGTTAGCGCTTGCACCAGTATGCTCAAATTAGGATTTGCTAGGGCGTGTGTTACAATAGTTGGCAAGGCAATTACCTCATCGATTACATGTACTACTCCGTTCGAGGCATCCACATCGGGAGTTACTACCATTGGGCCACCATTCAACATAACGCCTCCGTCCAGGTCTACATACAAGCTCAAGTTAGAGGTTGTGGTTCCAAACGTGGCCAATGTGCTCACATAACCTGTTGACAGGTCAGCAGCCTTTACTTCGGCACCAACCACGTGATTCAACAAAATTTGAGTCAACAAATCAACTGGAACGTCATCTACAGAAGCAAACCCGTTAGCAGATAGAAACGTGGCAAAGGCGGCATTGGTTGGCGCAAACACGGTAAGATTTGCATTCTCATCGCTCAACTCATCTACTAGGCCAGCGCGGATTGCCGCAGCAACTAAGCTGGAAAGATCTGCATTACCTTGAGCCAATTCTACGATGTTCGACTCTTCTACAATGATGTCATCATCCTCATCTGTATTGCAAGATGAAAACGAAAACGCAGTGGCTACTAAAAGAGCCGGCATAAGAAACTTTACTTTTTTCATGTTTTTTAGTTTTGATTGGGTTAAAATGTAGGAAGAGAACAGCGCTATAGGTTATTTTGTTTAACTTTTATTAATTATTTTATGCAGAAAAGGTTGCTGAGCTCGCTGCAACCCCCGTAAACACTAGGAAAAGTGCTTTTCACTTTTTTTTCGAAAACCTTGTAAATCTTAGATCACTGAAAAGAAAATTGCTGGCTAAATCTGCAATCAGTTGACGATATACATGATGCCTTTGGCCGATGGAGGCCCTTCATAGAACACGAAAGCCCAGAAACCTAAGCGGGTGTCAACGCTCTTTCTAAAGGTGTCCTCTGCATTTAACAGCGCGAGTATTTCATCCCTCTTTGCGCGAGAGGTCTGATTGCCAGCACTCTGGGTACTGGTGGCAATTCCGCTTTCCAATAGGGGGGCGGATACAAAAATTGAAGACGCTACGGAAACCCCACTCGAAAGTCAGGCTTTCAAACGGTGGCGATCACCTTCAGCTCAATGGCTATAGGTGTGGGCAAACAATTGATCTCCACCGTTGTACGACACGGAAGGTTGTCCTTGAAATATTCAGCATATACGCGGTTGTAGGTCTTGAAATCGTCCTTCATGTTGGTGAGGAAGACGGTCACGTCCACTATTCGATCCCAACTGGAACCAGAATCCTCAAGAATCATGCGGACATTATTGAAAACCGAACGACATTGTTCCTCAATATTATAGGAAACAATTGTTCCCTCATCATCGAGCTCAACACCAGGAATCTTATTTGTTCCGCGGGCTCTTGGTCCAACTCCTGAAAGGAATAACAAGTTTCCGACCTGACGCGCGTGCGGATAAAGACCTACCGGTTCGGGTGCTCGGTTCGAATTGAATTTGTCTGCACTCATAAAATTACAATTTGGCTCAAAGATAGCCACCTGTTTCAAGCGAATTGAAACAGCGGCATTTCGGATTGAGGCATCGAAAAATGATACATTTGCCCGCGTACACTTTTAGAGTAGATGGCAATAAAAACAGGGATTTTGGTGATCGGTGCATCGGGTCAGATCGGCACCGAGCTGGTGATGGAATTGCGCGCCCGATTTGGTGCTAGCAACGTGGTGGCTTCGGACCTGAAAACCGCGGCACAGGAAGTGAAGGACAGCGGCCCATTCGAACTCTTGGATGTGTTGGACCGCGACAGGCTGCATCAGCTTGTGATTCAGTACAACATCGGTCAGATTTATCTTCTTGCTGCACTGCTTTCGGCTACGGCTGAACAAAAAGTGATGCCCGCCTGGAACCTTAACATGTACGGCCTTTTCTATGTACTTGAACTTGCCAAAGAGGGAATTATCGATAAGATCTATTGGCCAAGTTCGATTGCCGTTTTCGGCCCCAACACGCCAAAGTTCAATACGCCACAATACACCATTATGGAGCCAAGCACAGTTTACGGAATCAGCAAATTGGCCGGTGAGCGTTGGTGCGAATACTACTTCAATCGCTATGGAGTTGACGTGCGAAGCTTGCGTTATCCTGGGCTTATTGGCCACAAGAGCGATCCCGGAGGAGGAACAACCGACTATGCGGTTGATATTTTCCACAAGGCTGTTGCCGGCCAAGTGTTCGAATGCTTCCTTTCTGCAGAAACGCGGCTGCCAATGATGTACATGCCTGATGCCATAAGGGCCACCATAGCTATAATGGAGGCCGAAAGCGAAAAGGTTAAAATCCGATCAAGCTATAACATATCAGGTTTCGACCTCACGCCCAGCGAGTTGACCCTAGAGATCCAAAAGCATATTCCCACGTTCAAAACGACCTATGATCCCGATTTTCGTCAGGCCATTGCCGATGGTTGGCCAAGTTCTATTGATGACGGCCCGGCAAGAGAGCATTGGGGTTGGAGAAACGAATACGACATGGCCGGAATGACGAGCGACATGCTCGCTCACCTTAGCGCAAGGATCACTTAAAGAAAGTATAACGAATGTCGAACGGAAGGTTAAAGGTGTCCATGAACATTTCCACATCCTCCTGAATGCCTTCATCTTCTTCTTCAAATTCCCATATCACTTTAGTAGGAAAACCCCTTGCCTTTAAGGTCATCAGCGATGTGAATATCTCGGCCAACGCTTTGGCCGTTGCTGAATTGTAATACTCAAGCCTGATATGAACAGTGCCGATGGGGCTCTCAGAGTTCTGAAGGGTTCTGAGTCGAGCAATGATGGGCTCAAAGAAGTCCATTCCCTCTTCCGGATACGAACGTCCCTCAATCTTGATCATCGATTCTTGGCGGTCAAGAACCACGCTCGGACTCCTATCCGTTGCCTCTATGTTCCACTTCTCCATGTCCCTTGCCCAAATATACGAATCCGCCTGTAAAAGTCACAACCAAAACGCTTATCGACCAACCACCTGAAACCTAGTTGCGCTTCTTCAGGTATAAGCCTACACCATTGCTATTTAATTATGATCGCCAAGAGTGTATTCACCCAAATTCTTATTCTCCTTTTTTTTGGGGTCTCCTCTGCCCAATCGGCAAAGGACACCCTCAACCAGCGTGATGCAAACAATCTAAAACAAGGATGGTGGAGAGTGTATAATAGCGATGGTAAATTCGTTGGCTATGAATCTGACCAGCTGGTTGAAGAAGGAGAATTCTTTAACAATAAGAAGGTTGGTGTGTGGACCAAATACTACCCCAACGGGAATAAGAAGCACGAGCTTACCTTTGCCAATAACATTGCAAACGGCTACGCAAGGATCTACTACCGTTCGGGTCGAATTCAGGAAGAGGGCATCTGGAAAATGAACCAGTGGGCCGGCCAATACAAGTATTTTTACGAGAACGGCAATCTGAAATACGATTGGAGCTACAACGCATCGGGTAAGCGCGAGGGAGAACAGCGTTACTTTCATGAGAATGGCGTAATCCAATATCTTGGAGACTGGAAGGATGGTAAAGAAGCTGGAGAATTACGCGAATACAACGATGACGGTTCATTGAGTTCAAAACGCTACTTCAACGATGGTAACCTGCAAGCCGATCGAACTGTTAATCTGGTTCGTGGAAAGGAGTTTGACGAGAATTCAAAGAAACATTCAGGAAAGACCCAAACCAAGCTTCTGGGCCGAGGGGAGATAATTGATGGCTATAACAAGCTCATGAACCCAGATGGTACTGTTTCAAAAGAGGGTACTTTTAAGGACAAGAAGCTCATTGATGGAACCGTTTTTCTCTACGAGAACGGAAAACTGATCTCGTCCGTAAGTTATGCGGGGGGCAAAAAGGTTGGAGAGTAGGCCTTAGAATTTCCCACAGGCAAAAAGTGTTCTTCGCCCTCCCTTCTTAGGTTGTCCTTGGCAACTGGCATTCGTTACGCGCGTTAAGGACTTGTTCCAAACAGTTGATCGCTTAATGAACACGTCAGTTTTTCTACTTGGGAATAGCTTTCTTTACCATTTCAAAGAAGATCAAGCACTCTCATGAGGATCTGCGCAATTTTCGGTTTTTTCTTGCTTTTTCCTGTCACCATTATGCGTGCTCAGGATGTGACCTTTGCCGGTGCGGGATGCAACGGAGGGGCCGTTTCAGGTTCGTGGGTCGTTCCCTGCGGAGTTACCTCGATCACAATTGATGTGTATGGGGCCGGTGGCGGTGCTGGAGGAGGCGGTGGAGGCAGCAACGGTGGCTTTTTCGATACGCGTGGCGGAGGTGGAGCCGGTGGCGGGGGTTTTACCAGCATAACCATTAACGTAACTCCAGGTTCTTCTTTCAATTACAGCGCAGGTGCAAGCGGCTGTGGCGGCAGCAACGGAAGTGACGCATCGAGCGGGGGTGCCGGAACCACTGGAGGAGCAAGTACATTCTCAGGAACAGACGTAGGCGGAGCGGCCATTAGCCTTATGGCAAATGGTGGTGGCAATGGCTCGGGCGGTTCGGGTACGGAAGGAAGCCCCGGAAATGGCGGTGCAGGCGGAACCGCCAGTGGAGGCACGACCAATATTTCAGGAACAGCAGGTAGCAATGGAAATGGGGGCAATGGCGGGCTTGGTGGAGCAGGCGCAGGACCAGGCGGAGGGGCCGGAGGCGCCAGCACCGGTTCCGCAGGGACCGCCTATGGCGGAGGTGGTGCAGGAGGCGGTAATTCCACTGGTGGAGTTGGCGGTGCGGGTGCCATTCTCATCACCTTCGGTGGTTCAGGAACACCTCCTGTTACCCCAACGATTGCCAGCACCCCGGCAACATGTTCGTCTCCCGGAACGAGCACGGTAAGCAATTACGTGCCTGGCGAAACCTATACTTTCTCTCCACTTGGTCCCACGGTGGGGGCAGGCGGAGCGATCACTGGAATGGTGCCGGGAACGAACTACACGCTTGTGGCAGGCACTGGAAGTTGTGCAACACCGCCCAGCGCACCATTCAGCAATGCTGCGGCCACGGGTTCAGTGGTTGACCCCATTGTTTCCACAACTTCAGCCACTTGTTCAGCTAACGGAAGTAGTACTATTACGACATACAACGCGGCAAATACTTACACTTTTACTCCAATAGGACCAACTGTAGGTGCTGGCGGTGTGGTCAGTGGAATGAACCTCGGCACCAACTATACGGTGACTGAAAGCGACCTTACATGCACATCGGCACCAAGCGCGCCCTTCAGCAATCAAGCTCAGTTTGCAGCGCCCAATATCAACATTACAGGGACCCTTAGCTATTGTGCGGGAAGTAACACTACCATCACGGCCAACGGGGGCGTGACTTACGTTTGGGATGACCCGGGGAATAGCAACACAGCAGCCATCACGGTCACACAGGGATCTTACGCGGTTGTGGGAACAGATGGGAACGGTTGCACAGGAACGGACAACGTCATTGTTACTGAAACGGCTCCCTTTGCCATCAATTTCAGCGGAGCATTGAGCCATTGCTTGGGTGGAAACACCACTGTCACGGCAAGCGGTGGCGTAAGCTACGTGTGGACGCATGGACCAGTGACGGCTGCTGTTACCGTAACACAAGGAACTTACACGGTGACCGCCACCGATGGTTCGGGATGCCAAAGCACAGATGATGTGACCATCACCCAAAGTGGAACACCAACAGCTGATTTCACCGTGGTTGATGCCTGCGATGGGGTCGCAGTTCAGTTCTTTGATGCTTCAACCATCACCTCAGGTGCAGTGACGGACTGGGACTGGGATTTCGGGGACAATACTAGTTCCGCGTTGCAAAACCCAACACACACATACACTGGTCCTGGGGTTTATAATGTGACCTTGGTTGCCGGTTCGGGCAATTGCACGGATAACGTGACCTTTCAGGCTGTGGTGTTTCAGGTTCCAGTGGCCAATTTCACTACAACCAATGTGTGTATCGGCACTCCAGCCGTGTTCACGGATAATTCATCTGTGAGCGGTTCAGCGATCGCGCAATGGGCGTGGGATTTTGACGGTCAGGGAAATTCAGTGGCACAGTCACCAACATTCAACTTTGCCAATGCAGGCACTTACCCTGTGACCTTGGGTGTCGTTAGTGCAGACCTTTGCACTGCCACCTATACCTCGAACGTTACGGTGTATCCCTCTCCAGTAGCCTCCTTCACTGCTCCTGCAACGTGCTTGGGCAATGCAACAGTGTTCACCAATACCAGCTCTGTGAGTTCGGGGGTCATCAATCAAAGCGCTTGGGATTTTGGTGATGGAAGCATAGGAGTCGCAGCATCTCCCACACATACTTATGCTGCCAGCGGCACTTACCCTGTGGCTTTGGCCGTTGCCACTTCCAATGGATGTATCGGCACTACGATTCAGAATGTGACTGTGAATCCACTTCCGAACATCAATGCATCTCATACAAACATTCTTTGCTTTGGACAGACGAACGGAGAAGCCACGGTAGCGGCCTCGGGCTCTACACCGCCATATTCCTATCAGTGGGATAATGCATTCCAATCTAACACGGCCACCATCCAGAACCTGCTTGCCGGGCCTTATAACGTGACTGTGACAGATGGATTGGGCTGCGTGGCAGACACAACCGTCATCGTGATAGAACCGCTTCCAATCAACATTCAGCTCACGGCCGGGGACGACACATGCGGGCGGGGCAACGGAGCAATACGTGCGGTGATGATAGGCGGAACAGCCCCGTTCGAGTTCATTTGGTCGGCCATTAGCGATTCGAGCAATCTATTTTCCACGACCGTTCCACCATCTGGCCTGAACACCGGCCTGACCTCGGGAGATTATTCGGTTATTGTGAACGATGCAGGCGGATGTTCGGTGAGCGGCTCGATCTCGGTCGGAGCAATTACCGCTCCAGTTGCGGCATTCGGAACGCGTTCAGAACCCGAAGAACTTACAGACCCTATTGTGCAGTTCGTCAATTCAAGCAGTAATGCAATCACGTACGAGTGGCATTTCGGTGATGGGAATGTGGGCTATCAGGAAGACCCGGAGCATCTTTATGATACGAGCGGGGTGTTTCTAGTGATGCTGATCGCTTATAACGAAGCGAGGTATGGCTGTTCTGACACGACCTTCCGTTATGTGGAGGTTGCTCCGTTGTTCACGTTCTATGTTCCGAATGCATTCACCCCTGACGATGATGGTAAGAACGATACCTGGGGGCCAAGAGGGCTGAATTTTGAGTATGAAAGCTACAATGCACAGGTGTATAACCGTTGGGGCAGTCTTGTTTGGCAAACCGACAATCATCTAACCGATTGGGACGGTCTCGAACAGGGCAGCCTGAAGCCGGTGCAACAGGGTGTGTACGTCTATCAGTTCACACTGAAGAAGTTCAACACCTTTGAGCCAAAGATCATCACTGGGTCGGTCACGCTGTATCGGCACAACTAGGCTGCTGAACTAAAATATCGTGGGTAAAAAAAAACACCTCGAGTAAATGAGGTGTTTTTTCAAACTTCAGTTGACCCACTAGGGCTCGAACCTAGACTCTTCTGGACCAAAACCAGACGTGGTGCCAGTTACACCATGGGTCAATTTGGGCGGCAAAAATAAGAAAGTTTAACATTGGCACAAACAACTTTTGCAAGCCCTTCTCGGTCTCTTGTGGGTAATATTCCTAAATTCGACCACGCTAAAAAAGCCCCCCTATGAGTAAGTACAAATTGATAAACAACATAACCGGATGGATCGTGCTTTTCATCGCCTCCTATGTTTATGTTTCCACCATCGAACCATCTGCCAGTTGGTGGGATTGTGGCGAGTACATTTCGGCATCTTATAAGCTCATGGTGGGCCACGAACCAGGCGCGCCCATGTTCCAACTTTTGGCCCGTTTCTTCGCCTTATTTGCAGGCGATGATGTGACCCAAGTGGCCAAATGGGTGAATACCATGTCGGCCTTGGCAAGCGCGTTCACCATCCTGTTCCTCTTCTGGTCCATTACACACTTTGCCAAGAAACTGGTTATAGGAAAGAATGGTGATGAGAACGATACTGCAAGCATCATTGCCGTAATGGGCAGTGGTGTGGTCGGTGCTTTGGCCTTCACCTTCTCCGATTCGTTCTGGTTTTCGGCTGTGGAAGGCGAGGTGTATGCGCTTTCGTCCATGTTCACCGCGTTGGTTTTTTGGATCATCCTGAAATGGGAAACTGTGGCCGATGAGCCGCATGCAGACCGTTATATCGTGCTTATTGCCTTGCTGTTCGGCATGTCCATCGGAGTTCACTTACTGAACCTTCTGGCCATTCCGGCCATTGGATTCGTTTACTATTTCAGGAAATTCAAACCGTCAACTACAGGATTTGTGATCGCGGGCGTTGCATCCATTGCGGTTCTGTTCGTGGTGCAATATGGTGTCATTCCTGGTGTGGTGTGGTTGGCCAGTCGTTTCGAACTTGTGTTCATCAATGGCTTGGGGCTTTCTTTCAATACAGGGCTGTTGGTGTATCTTATTGCAGTGGTTGCGGCCATTGTCTTCGGACTTTATTACACCAAGAAAAGGAACATGGTGACCCTAAACACGGTCATCCTTAGCGTTATGATGCTTCTGGTGGGCTATTCGGCCTACACACTTACGGTAGTGCGCTCAATGGCGAATCCACCAATGGATGAGAGCAATCCGGACAACGTTTTTGCCCTACAATCTTACCTTAATCGCGAACAATATGGCGACAGGCCTTTGTTCTACGGGCCCTATTTCAATGCTGAATACGTGGGCAAGGAAGATGGTGCCAAGGTCTATTACCAGGCTGCTGACTCTTACAAGGTTTCGGGCCGCAAGTCCATTGCAGAATATGACTCGAAGATGAGCGGACTACTTCCCCGAATGTACAGTAATCAGGGGCATCATATTGAAGAATACAAGAGTTGGACAGGGGCCAAAGGTGGAAACGTGAAGCCAACAGCGGGTCAGAACTTGACGTTCTTGATGAAGTATCAGATCGGATTCATGTACATGCGTTATTTCCTGTGGAATTTTGCGGGAAGACAGAACGATGTTCAGGGTCATGGCGAGATAAACAAGGGAAATTGGGTGTCGGGCATCTCCTTTATGGATGATTCACGACTTGGGCCACAGGCAGACCTGCCCGTTTCCATGAGCAGCAACAAGGCCTATAACCGCTTCTATCTATTGCCGTTGTTCCTAGGTCTTATCGGACTGATCTTCCAATTCTATAAAGATCAGGAAGGTGGTTGGTTGGTGATGCTCATGTTCCTCATGACCGGATTGGCCATCGTGTTCTACCTGAATCAATACCCCATTCAGCCTCGCGAACGAGATTATGCTTACGTGGGCTCGTTCTATGCCTTTGCCATGTGGATAGGCCTTGGAGTTGCCGGTCTGTTCCATCTACTGAGTCAGAAAACACCCAAAGTAGTGGCAGCAAGCCTGGCAACGGTGCTCAGTCTGGTTGCCGTTCCATACGTTATGGCCAAAGAAGGCTGGGACGACCACGACCGTTCGAACCGATATGCGGCCCGCGACATTGCGGTGAACTACCTCGAAAGCTGTGCTCCGAACGCAATCCTTTTCACCAACGGAGACAACGACACCTTCCCGCTGTGGTATGCGCAGGAAGTGGAGGGCGTTCGTACTGACGTGAGGGTGGTGAATCTGAGCCTTTTCAACACCAATTGGTACATCGATCAATTGAGACGTAAGGCCTACGATGCCGAAAAGCTTCCGTTCACCTTTTCTGAAGAAGACCTCTTGGGCGAAAAGCGCCTGCAGATCCCCATTTACGACCAAAAGATACAGGGGCATGTGGAGCTGAAGGACGTTCTGAAATTCGTGGCGCGCAACGAGCAGAAATACATGCTTCAGACACGTGTTGGCGACTTCAATTATATCCCAACGGAAAACCTTAAGCTGACGGTCGATTCGGCCAAGGTGATGAGCACTGGTACCGTTAGGCCCGACCAGGCCAATAGGATCGTAAAAGAAATGACCTGGACCCTTAAAGGATCCTCCATCACACGGAATCACCTTATGGTTTTGGACCTTTTGGCCAACACCAATTGGGAACGCCCCATCTATTTTGCTGTGACCGTGGGAAGTGAAAACTACCTTGGACTTGAGCGTTATTTCCAGATTGAAGGACTGGCCTACCGATTGGTACCCATTGAGAAGAACAACAAGGACGGACAGACCGGAGAAGTGAACACCGTGGCCATGTATGATAATATGGTCAACAAGTTCAAATGGGGCAATATGGACAAGCCCGATGTGTATCATGGCACAGAAACCGAACGGATGAGCCTGAACTACCGCAGCATGTATGCACGTTTGGCCAATTCGTTGATTGAAGAAGGAAAGAACGCAGAGGCCGAAAAGACCCTCGACCGTTGCATGGAGGCCTTTCCTCACGAGTCGATCCTGCTTAATTTCTCTGCTGCTGGTATTGTGGAAGGCTACTACAAGCTAGG
>CAMCFW010000024.1 GCA_945874195.1 Chryseobacterium gleum | reverse complement strand
ATCATTCTTGAGATGGGGCCTACTTTTCTGGTCATTAAGAAGGGAGAACATGGTGCGCTTCTCTTCAATAAGGAGTCTGTTTTCTTTGCCCCGGCTCTTCCATTGGAGGAGGTTTTTGATCCTACTGGAGCTGGAGACAGCTTTGCTGGCGGTTTCATCGGCTATCTGGCCAGCACTCGCGATATCTCTTTCGAAAACATGAAGCGGGCCATCATCTTCGGATCGGCCATGGCGTCATTCTGTGTTGAGAAATTCGGGACCGAACGCCTCAACAATCTTTCTCAGGAAGAGATTGACGATAGGGTTCAGGACTTCATTGACCTTGTTCAGTTCGATATTTCTTTGGTCAACGACTGATGCACGAAAAAGCTTCTGGATCGGTTCGCGATCGGAGAGCGGTTCATCATAGCAACTGGAAATAGAACATTTCCTTTCATTGTCCGGCCATTTTCAAGGTTGCACAATATATCGTCTGCGAAACAGTTATTTCGCTTTGCAACCGTTATACTTGTTCTTTCATGTTTGCCAATAAGTTTACGCACATGCCTCGCTGTCTGTTCTTCCTCCCATTGGTGTTCATCATCAATCTGCCCTTATTTGCGCAAGTGGCCATTGGGCAATGGAGAGATCATTTGCCTTACAACAAAGGCGTGCAGGTGGCCGATGCTGGCGACCAACTCTTCGCGGCTTCCGAAAGCGGCCTCTTTCAATATCAGAAGAATGGTGGCGATGTGACCCGGCTTTCCAAGATCAATGGAATGTCCGACATCGGTTATTCGGCCGTAGCCTGGAGTACGGAAAACAACACCTTGGTGGTGGCTTATTCGAACACCAACATCGATCTTATTCAAGATGGTCAGATCATCAATGTACCCGACATCAAAGACAAATCGATACTCGGAAACAAGACCATCAATAAGATCCACATAAAAGACGACTTCGCCTATCTGGCCTGCGGATTTGCCGTGGTGGTGCTCGATATCGTGAAGCACGAGATTAAGGACACTTACTACATAGGCCCGAACGGTTCTGTGCTCAATGTGCACGACATTGCCACTTCAGACAGTCATATTTATGCTTGTACAGAAGCCGGTCTGTACAGGGCAAACCTCACGGGTACCAACTTGGCCAATTTCGAAAGTTGGACCCTGCTCAGTGCCTTGCCAATGGGCGAGTACAACACCTGCACATGGTTCGACAATAAACTTTATGTCAATCTTTCGGTGCCGAACGCCATGGACACCATCTATTTCGGAACCGGCAGCAACTGGACCCGGTTCGATCAGGTGGAAGAGCAGGAAAACGTCTATTTAGAGAATGCTTTCAATCGATTGCTGGTCTCTACTGGAGGAAGTGTTGTTGAATTTGACGCTGCTCACACCCGTTATCGTCTGGCGTATGATTATGGATTCTCGTATGCTTTTCCCAACTATGGGACCATTGATGCAAATGGCGACATGTGGATCGCAGACAAATTTTCGGGGCTGGTAAAACACCGCACCAACCTGAGTTTCAGCTTCATTTCTGTCAATGGCCCGAGCAGGGTGACCAACACCGACATAAGCATTTGGGATGGGCGGGTGTATGTGGCCTCTGGTAGCCTGACCCCTACATGGGGCAACGGCTACAATTCCGAAGGGATCTATTCTTACAAGAACGACCAATGGATCAACATCGGTGCTAACGCTGCTCCACAGACTGCAGGGCTCCGCGATTTTATTCGCGTGGCCATCGATCCGCTCGATAGCAAACGGGTGTATGCCGCTTCGTGGGGTTGGGGTTTGGTTGAATATTATGACGACCAGTTCGTAGCCTGGTACGACACATCAAACAGCACCTTGCAAGATCTGGAAGGAGCCCCAGGAAACATTAAAGTGGCCGGCATTAAAGTAGACCCGGCCACGGGCGTTCTTTGGGTCTCCTCTGCAGGAACAGAGAACCTGTTGCACGCCAAAGAACCGAACGGAACGTGGCACGGGTTCAACCCTTCGGCAGTTAACGACCTCATTCTGGATCAGATAGCCATAGACAATGGAGGACAGAAATGGGTGGTGCTGGCGCGAGGTGCAGGATTGATGGTGTATGATGATGGAGGAACACTTTCGAACACCAATGACGACCAAAGCATCAGGCTTTCGCAGAATGCAGGCAATGGAAACATGGCCAGCAATAACGTGTTCTGCGTAACGAGCGATTTTGATGGCGAGATCTGGGTGGGAACGGAGAATGGCGTATCGGTCTTTTATTCGCCCGAGAGTGTTTTTTCAGGCGGGAATTTCGATTCTCAACAGATATTGGTTGAACAGGACGGGTATGTACAATACCTGCTCGAGAACGAATCGGTAACCGCCATTGCCATCGATGGGGCCAATCGAAAATGGTTGGGAACCGTAAATGCGGGCGTCTTCCTTATGTCCGATGATGGGACTGAGGAGATATTGCACTTCACCACCGAGAACAGTCCGTTGTTCAGCAACGAGATCAATTGCCTAGGCATAGATCAACTAAGCGGTGAGGTATTCATAGGCACCAACAAAGGCATGATAACCTATAAGGGAACCGCTACTTGGGGAACACCTGAATTTGAACCCGAAACAGTGTATGCCTATCCTAATCCGGTGGAGCCGGATTACGATGGCGTGATAGCAGTGAAAGGCCTGGTACGCGATGCAGATGTCAAGATAACCGATGCTGCCGGCAAAGTAGTATTTGCCACAACCGCCAATGGCGGACAGGCCATTTGGGATGGCAACAACATGAGCGGAGAGCGCGCTCAGAGCGGGGTTTACCTAGTGTTCGCCTCAAACGAGGACGGCAAGGAAACCTTTGTTACCAAGATTCTTTTCATCAACTAGACCATGATCGTTAAGACCAGAGGCATTGTGCTGAGTACGCTTCGGTATTCAGACAGTTCGGTCATTGTGCGGATCTATACAGAGATCGCTGGTCTTCGCTCGTTCATGGTGCGCACAGGTAAAGGCAAGGCGGCCCTGTTGAAAATGAGTTTGTTACAGCCGCTCAGTCCAGTAGAGATCTCCTTTGACCGTGACGAAAAGAAGACCCTTCATTCGCCCCGTTCATTGGAGCGTGAGGCCATTTTGAAAGGAATTCCTTTCGATACGGCAAAGACCTGCATCGCGCTTTTTATGGCCGAGGTGGTGAGCCGATCCATTGCAGAAGAGGAAACGAATACGAGGCTGTTCGAGTTCCTTCATCGTTCGGTGATGCTGTTGGACAGCGAAACGAATCCGGTAAAGAACTTCCATCTGAAATTCATGATGGAATTCTCGGGTCACCTTGGCTTTTTCCCGCACGAAAGAGCAGCCGAAGAAGCGTTTTTTGATCTTATTGAAGGGGTGTTCGTGACCTTCGACCCATTACATCCGCATTACTTGCAGGGCGCAGTGGTGCCCATCTTCGAACAGCTGATCAATGTGCCATTCGCAGAGCATTACAGCATACGCATCGGAAACGAAAATCGAAGACAACTGCTGCAAGGATTGGTGGATTACTATCGCCTCCATTTGCATGGAATGAAAGAGATAAATGCACACAAGGTGCTGGAAGAGGTGCTTGGCTAAAGCTTAAGCTATTCAGACCCGATCAGAAGTTTTATCTTCTTGAAAAAGAGGAATTTGAGAATGAAACTCATTGCCGTGATCACGATAGATGAGACCAGTCCGGTGTAATGCAATAGATCCACCGCAACGTACATGGCACCCACCATGAACAGAGAGAAGATTCCGCTGGCATATACGTATTTCCAGAATTGTGGGGCGATAACTTTCAATAACAGGTAACTGTAGTACCGGCCAACGTAAAGCACCGCTAGGCCGATGCTCGACCCGAACCAGCCAGGTAGTTTGCACCTGTCAACCAACAGCCAGATGATGCCGATGTTGATGGCCGTCCAAACACCGCCCACCACCGAAAATCGGATGAAACGGTCCAGGTCCTTGCCCACATATCGTTCGTAAATGGCTTTCATTGGTTCTGCAATATGCGCATTATCAACGGGGCTTTCCGGTGCTGTGTTGGTTGTTCAAATAGTCCTTTAACGCCTCGGCCACTTTCAGGTAATAGTTCCCGTTCGGGTGGGCCTCCGTCCAATGTATCTTGTATTCTCGTTCATCCTTATTCAACCGGGCAGAAAGATCGAGCACTTCAATATTATTCGCCACAAGTACGGACCGCACTCGCGGGGCCAACGTGCTATTGGGTGCAATGACAACAACAAACCGACCGTCCGGATAGAGTGTCAGGAATTCACTCTTTGCTTCGCGAAGCACGGCCCCGAAGAGTTCAAGATGCGAATTGCTGACATACCAAGGCACTTCTATATCGAATAAGGCAATGAACGAACTTTGACTCAGAACCCGATAGAAGCGCGAAAGCAATTGGCGGCCCGTCAAGAAACTGCCTTGGTGTTTCAGTTCTCCTCCATCGAGATGGTAATAGGGGAAATCGCTGGCCCACAGATTGATCAATCTTCGCGAGCCGATCAGCCTCTTTATGTGGTCGTCAATGAACAAATGTATCAGGACCCCATTCGGCTCCGACAGCTCTGCTTTCAGGTTTCGCGATCGCAACAGCGCCAATGTCTGCTGTGTTCCATGGCCGGGAATACCATAGTTGTAGGCCCGCATTCCGGTCAAACTGTCTAAATAATAACTCAGGGTCTGTTCTGCCGAAAGCCCATACCCGAAGGCAAATGAACAACCCGTGATCATGGCGAATCGGTGGTATGATGAATCTGGCCGGGTCTGCGGGTTCTCTCTCCTTCCGAATTGATCGATCCGGTAGAATTGTTCGTAGATGAGCGAATCGTTGATGATGTAAGCGTGGCTTATAACCGTGTCGGGCGGTAAACATGTGCCAAGCACAGTATCGCGTTGTGTTGCACGCGGTTTCCAATAGGTCTGTTCGATGTATGGCGGTGTGTAGCCATGTTTGAAGTAGACCCGTGCTCCGATCTCTGCAGATAGTATGGTGCCATAGGCTAGGAACAGTCCGAAAAAAACCAATACCGAACGGGGATAAGAAGTACCGAGCGTTCTCATTCGGGAAACGATTCCATCCGCTTTCCAAAGCATGGCAAATGCAATGCTCAGAAGGAAGAAATCTAGAAGCATCGTCATGACGCGTAGAAAAGCGTCAACAGGAGAGTTTGGAAGATCGAAACGGAAAGCCCATTGTGTCAAGGCCAAAGCGAAAATCAGGATAAAAAGACCAAGGATCCGACTCATATCGACCTTAGTTTTCTTTTCAATATTTGTCTATCGAGGAAAATTCTTCGCCTTTCATAAGCTTTCCATCAAGCTTGAATGTGGAACCGAATTCAATGTCGGCCTGTACCTCCACATTCTGTTTTTCCATCTTTTCAACTTCAATTGATGCTCCTCCGAATTCACTTTTCTTGGTGTAAGCCGCAAAGCCGAATTCGCAGTTGGAAAGCTTGATGCCTCTGATCTTTACCAAACTGCGGTCCTTGGCCGCCACTCCGATCTTCGATCCATCTATCGAAAGGTTTTGGATCTCTATACTTGAACGCTCTCCACACGAAACGCCTTTGTCGTGTGCGCTTTTCACCTCGCAATCTGATACCTTGACACGGCTGCCCGAAAAGTCCATTCCATCATTTCCAAAATTGCTGAACCGACAGTTTTTTACCTCACCGGTGCAGAAATCCGAATCAAGACCATCGGAAAAGGTGTTTTCGATGATGCATGATTCGAGCATAAATTTGCTGCGGATGATGTTCAAGGCATCTTCGCACGAATTATCCGATATATGGCAATCTTCCATTCTGAGTTCAGATTCGTAGAAGTTGATGCCCCCAGTAAGCGTCCAGCCTTCGTATTGCAAATTGTTCATTCCCATGAAGCGAACATGCTTAAAAGTGGAGGGCTTCTCGGTCTGAAGCAACGTCAACCCATGATTGGTCTGATCGGTGGCGGTAATTAGGATAGGCTCTGCTTCGGTGCCCACGCAGGTGACAGCCGATTCGGAGATGATTCCAGCCCCTTTCTGTAACGTGAGCGTTACTCCTGCCTCAATTTGCAGTTCAAACCCTTTTGGAATGAACAGGATCCTGTCCAAAGAATACTTCCCTTTTCGAATGATGAGGTTTCTGCCATTCTGTTCAATGAACGTGAATGAGCTCAGCGCGTTGGTCCGAAGGTTGACGCGTGGCGATCCGGCAACCGGTACCGGCCATTTCAATTCAGTGGTCTTTCTTATGACCGTGTCGTTATCCAATTGATAATAAATGGCGGAGGCAACTTCTCTCAATTCTATCTGCTTTCTGTCGCGTTGCCAATGCGATGTTCCAAGCACGACTTTCGGCTCCAAGGGCACCATTTCTGTGCTCGTTCTTGGGCGATATCCAACCACGTTGACGGTCGTTCCTCCATTATTTTCAACCACGAAGTTCTTCGGCCCTTGTTCGTAGCTCAATACCGGAATTTTTGACGACCATTCGGCTTTTATGAATGGCCTTCGATTGCTGGTATCGGGCTTCACTTTTGGCATTCCATCGCTCAGCCACGTTTTGAATTCAGGTAGCATCTTCCTTGCCACACGTGCATTTTCCATCATTAACGAAGTATCGATGGTCCAATCCGGAAATTCAACTTTCAGCAGGTCGTTGGCGGCTTGAATTTCGGGCTGAAGTTCGGACAAGACCTTTCGTAGATTTCGTGGTTCACTTATTCGGGTCAGTGCTTCGATATAGGCTGCTTGAAATTCGGGTACCGTGAAAAGGAATGCCCGGAAGATCTGGGCATACGAAACGGCATTTTCCTGATCCATTCCTTCCAGGTTTTGAAAAACTGCATTCTTCTCTGTTTTTCCTTTCGGACCACCAAAACAATCGTAGCCGATCGGTTCTAGTTTGGCGGACACTGGGTTCACGTACCAACGTTGGTTGTGCCAGGTCATTCCATGGGTCGAGTTACCCAAGGTCAACCAAGCATAATATTCGGCCGTGCGCTTCACATCCAAGTAATCCGAAATGTTGGGATTCAAGCTTCGGTACATCTCGCAAAGCCTATTTCCAAGATGGAATTGCTGTTTCAGTTCAGGCGACCGAAGTATTTTCTTCTCTTTGAATGTCACGACCGAACTAGCTTCAAATTCGGGGAAATATGGCTTCGAAGAGTCGGTCTTCTCCAGTTTTCTAGCTTCCCAGAATAGGCTTTCATCAAATTTGAGAATGACCCCTTCGCGCCTTTCCTGAGATTCCAATAATTGCTTATCGAAGTGCTCCTCAAAGGCATACAGTCCGAATTCCGTTCCATTTATCTTGACAGGTAGGAAGGAATAGTGTGTGGAAAGCACTCCGTGTTTGGCCAACAGTTTATGCATGAGCCATTCCTGCCCATATCCACGGGTGGCAGGATGCTGAATAGAGAAAGTTGTCTTTCCCAATACGGTTGCGCCATCTTTCAACTCAATTCTGAATGACCATTTTCCGTTCTCAAGATGATCGGTCCAATCACCTTTAAAGCGTAATTCACCGCTCATGCGTTTTCCTTCAAACTCTATGCTACACGGAAATTTCTGTTTGGTCTCCTTGCCCATTACGCCCGTGGCAATGGCAGCTTTGCTAAGCTTGTCCAACTGTGCCAGATCGAGACTGTCTATGAAAATTTCAAGCTTGGGCGTGGCGCCATAGTCGAATCTGTCTTGTGTCCTTTTGGTTGAACAGCCGAGAACAACCAGAAAAAGAAGGATGACAGATCCCCATTTTGTTCTGCGGAAACAGGTCATCTGTTCGGGGTCATTTTCATGGCGGCAATATCGCCAAAAAGCAAGAAGCCCGCACGTTCGCGCAGGCTTCTCAATGTACGGTTCGAAGGTTTATTTGGTCAACCAGACCTTCGTCTGATTGCCATCTGCGTCTTCTTTCCGGTAAACCAATTCGGTTTCTGTAACAGATTCGATGGTTAGCGGGATGCAGTTGTCGGGGTCAGTTTCTGCCATGATGTTCAGCACGTTGAACATGGGCACGAAATTCCATTCGCCTTGCACCTCCACCGACTTTTCGAGACAGACAAAGGTCATGTCCTCGTTAAAACGGATATAGTCATTCCGTTGTTCAACGGTTGGTTCTGTCACCGCGCCATCCGTTTCCATTTGCACGGGGGTCCATTGTCCATAAAGGTCCTTTTTCCCAATGTCCTGCCCAAAAGGATTCAAATTGTCGCAAGAACTCAGCCCAATGATGGCAAGAAATAAAAGCAGTCGAAGTGATTTCATGATGGAACTTCTAAAAATTAGGAAGTGAAGATAATAAACCGTCCTGATGGAACATCCTTTTTTTCATTTGGTCAAAGAACTTTATCTTTGATTGCTCAAAGATAAGTTCAATGCGGAAATGGTTTCAGACTCTGCTCGTTAGTTTGATCTCGGTTTTTTCCAGTCACGCTCAAAGCATACTTGTCCATCTTACTGATGGAAGCACTCAGACCTATCCGTTGATCGATGTAAGAACCGTGACCTTATTGGAAAATGAAATGAGTTTGAATCTGATAACTGGCGATACCGTGTCGTGGAACTTTTCGGTCATTAGATATTACGAGTATTTCCAGCCCCCGCTGTCAATCATCGAATCGGGACCATTGGTTGACACGGATGTGAGAGTCTATCCGAATCCGAGTTCTGGCCCTATCAATATTGAATTTGAACTTTCATCAACCGAAACCCTTTCCATCGGTCTGTATGATATGAAGGGTTCGCTGATAGAAAGTGTTTTCCAAGGTCAAGAGTCGGCTGGGATGCATAGCAAGCAATGGAATGCCGCATCTGTTGGATCTGGAGTGTACATATGCAAATTGACGGCAGGAAAATTTGTCTACAACAAGTTGATCATAGTTACCGATTGAGATGAAAAATGGCGCTTACATCACTCTGGTTTTAAGTCTTTTTGGTTCCAATATCATGGCTCAGGCACTGATGAACATTCATCGTTCAGGCCAGCCATTGGTGCAGTATCAGGTGAGCGAGATCGATAGCATCACCTATTCGGTGGTTGGCGATCCAGGTGCACTGCCCTTGGTGGTGACCTTACCCTTGGGAGCATTCACGGCCAATACGGCCACACTAGGAGGCGACATCGATGGCAATGGTGGCACAACCGTTTCGGCCCGAGGCTTGGCATGGGGCGAAAATCCCAATCCGACAACCGCCGACAATATCACCATGGACGGTGCCGGAACCGGGACGTATGAAAGCAACATTACAGGATTGAATCCAGGAGTCGTTTACTATGCAAGGGCCTACGCCACAAACAATGCAGGCACGGCCTATGGTAACGAAGTGGAATTTGAGGTTACAAACGACTCATATCTACCAGGGAACGGTGTCACTGACATTGACGGCAATTTTTACCCAACCATTCATGTGAGTACCGGACATGAGTGGATGGCCCAGAACCTCACTGTTTGCAGATATTCCAATGGTGATTCAATCCTTCATTTGATAACCAATGTCGATTGGGCCGGAAGCAATGAAGGCGCGTGGGCCGCAATGAACAATAACCCGGCACAGATCGATGTCTTCGGGAAGTTATATAACGGTTGGGCAGCAACCGACCCTAGGAACGTTTGTCCGCTAGGTTGGCACGTTCCAACAGAATCGGAGTGGACGGCCTTTCATAGTGTGAATGGGGGGTTAAGCAATGGTGGTGGAAACATGAAATCAACAGGAATCACCATTTGGCTTGCTCCAAACACGGGCGCCAGCAATTCAAGCGGATTTTCAGGGTTGCCTGGTGGAAGACGAATGAGCGGTGGCGATTTTCAAGAGGTTTATGGCTCAGGGTTCTGGTGGAGTTCGACTGGCAATAGTGCGTTGCTTAATGCCCGAGCGTTATATTATACGTCCAACGGGGTGTGGACGACCACAAATGGCAAATTCGAAGGCCTTTCTGTCCGCTGCGTCAAGGACCAATAAGCAGGGTTTCAATAACTCCATTTCACTCGCAGAAAAACACTGTTGCTCAGGTTCTGATAGGAGCTTGAAATGCCTGTTGGCGTAATCTCTGGGAACTCGGAGAAGAACAACTGTGCGGCCAACAGAATATCGAAACTGTTGCTCACCGAATAGGTAAGCGATGGGTTGATGAGCAGCAGATGCGGCCCGTAGCCATAGATCACCGCCAAACTTGAGTTGATGAGCGGGGTGATGGGATAACTGGCGGAGATGAAGCCGTTATAGCGCGTGGGCATCAGGTTCTTGGCACTGAGCGCGGTTCCGCTGAAGAAGGTAGCCAGTTTCGCAGGGTCGGAATCGTCAATGCCGTTGCTGTTGAAGAGCAGGGAACCGTTGAGATACAGGCTGTTCTTGAAAGCATAATCCACAGAAATGGCTCCTGAAACAGTGTGTGTACTGTCTGCAAATCCCTGAAATGGGGCGAACCACTGCGCCTCTCCCTTGAAGCCCGCATTGCCCAAGTTGCCCGCCCAACCGATTCCTGCGGTCACCTCATCGCGATACTGCCCTGCGATGAACTGCAGATCGTAGCCCTTCGCGTTCATCTTGTACATCACCGCAGCGGTTGATTCCAACCATTTTTTCCGTGGGGCAACAGCAATCTCAAACCCGCTCATGTTCTTGCCGAAATACTGGAACCTCAAGGCATCCGTGCCCGGCCGTTCCTCATAGTCGAAGTCGATGAAGTTGTAGGCGTTGAAGATGTCGTTGGGATTCCAAGCAAGGTTAACACCCCAATTGATGCGCTGACGACCGACCCGCACATCCACCTTCTGATTTCCCCATCCGAGATAGAGCCTGTCGAGCGTGGTGTTGAGCAGCACGGCATCGCTCCTGCCGATGTTGGCCGTCATGTCCACAAGGCCGCCATCCACTTCATAGTTCTCGTGAAGTGTTGGCGTGGTGGCCGTTCTTCCAGCATAGAAAAGTCGTGTCCGAAGTTCAGCCCCGATAAGGAAACCCTTGCCCGGAGTAATTTTTAGATTGATTCGATTGTGAAGGAAATTCTCGGTACTGTTTCCTATGAGGGGATTTTCGGAAATGGAAACGATGTTCAGATTCTTGACATAGCCATGAATCTGAACTATGTCGGAGAACTTGATTTTTGATGAAGGTTTCGAGGTGGTGTCGGATTCTTGAGAGTAAGCAGATGTTGCCATCAGCATCGCCAGAACCACCCACCAACTACCTCTGCTATTCATCACGTAGCCTTGAACTTTTGAACTGATTTCAACGCCTCTCATCACTCACAACAACACCATCCTCCAACGTGATCACCCTGCGGGCTCGGTCTATCACCCGTTGGTCGTGGGTGGAGAAAATGAAGGTGATGCCTTCTTCCTGATTCAATCGCGCCATGATGTCGAGCAGGTTGGACGCACTGGCGGAATCGAGGTTTGCGGTGGGTTCATCGGCCAATACGAAATCGGGTTTGGAGGCCAATGCCCGCGCTACGGCAACGCGCTGCTGCTGTCCTCCAGAGAGTTCCGTTGGGCGTTTGTTCATCTTGTCGGCAAGGCCCACTTCGCGCAGCAACTGCTCCACACGGGCATCGCGCTGCGCCTTCGGGATCTTCTGAAGGAGCATGATGAACTCCGTGTTCTCCTGAGCCGTCAGCACGGGGATGAGATTGTAACTCTGGAACACGAAACCGATGTGGTTCAGCCGGAAGTCGATCAGTTCGCTGTCCGAAAGCCCCGTAAGTTCGTGGCCGTTCACTTTTATACTGCCCGAGGTGGGACGGTCGAGGCCTCCAATCATGTTGAGTAGCGTGGTCTTGCCGCTGCCTGATGGGCCAATAATGGCGGTGAACTCGTTGTCCTCGATGGTCACATCCGCGCCACGCACGGCATAGACGGGAACGATGCCTTCGTAGGTTTTCGTAAGGGCTTTTGTTTCTATTACAATGTTTTTCATATCGTTCTTATCGCTTCAACAGGAATCAACTTAAGAGCCTTTCTTGCGGGATAAACGGCTGCAATGACCGCCATGACTGCCACCATCAAGGTCACTTCCAAATAGCTTCGTGCATCCAGATAAGGATAGACGATGGCTGCGAATCCGAGGTCGGAATAGGCCGCGCCCCCAAGGTTGATGCCTACCTCACCGAAATAGGTGACAAAACCATAGGACAATAGAAGTCCGAAGGGGCCTCCGATCATGGTGAGCATCACAGTTTCGAGCATAATCATAAGGAAGATCCTTGCCTTGGACATGCCCACGGCCATCAACACACCGATCTCGCGCATGCGCTCCAACACGGCCATCAGCATGGTGTTGAGAATGCTGAAAAGCAACGCCAGCAGAATGATGCCCACGATGTAATAGAGATACACGTCCAACGCCTCGACCATGAACCGCATGCCGGCTGCGAGGTCGAGCCAGGGCTGCACCTGAAGGTCGGGCTAGG
>CAMCFW010000023.1 GCA_945874195.1 Chryseobacterium gleum | reverse complement strand
CAAAGCCCCGCTGAAATGCACAACAGATGCAATAGCAACAAAAAGGGGGCGGCTATCACTGCTGCCCAGAAATACAGAATGTGCTTCCTCTTGACCGATGAGTTTTCTGCTGTTCCCACTATTTTCTTGAATGTGTCTCTATTGATATTCCAAGGTCGAGAATGGAGGGCAATGAAGCCGTTCGCATTCCTTGTTCAAACTCAAATCGGTAGGTTCCCTTGTTCGGAAACCGGATGTTCTCTTTGAACAGGATATGATTGTCGAGCACATCGCCAAGACCGCTGCCAAGCCAACGGCCCGAATGGTCGGCCAAGATGCACTCTACCGTATCTCGAGCGCTTTTTCCAGAAGGGAAAGTGGTGTTGACGAACATGTAGATGTTGGCGTAGGGGTAGGTCCCTTCATTTCTTAGGTCAATGTAGAAATCGTAGCCCTTCATGGTGTCGGTAACCTCCACTTCGAATCCGATATTGTTCTCCACTTCCCAAATTCTGTTAGGCATCTGGACATGTTCCTGAAACATGACCCGATCGCAGCCTGTCAGCATACAGGCGGCAAAAACTAAGAGCACGGTTGTTCGGTCAATTCGCATTCTGCGGCCTGTCGCCCCCTGGTTTCCGGTTCTTGTTCCTGTTCTTTCTGCGCTTGTTGCCAGCGCCCTTGTTTCGATCTCCGCCCTGTCCTTTCGGCCTATCGAATCGGGTAAGTTCATCCTGTCCCACCACGTTCTCATAATCATGTTTCACCACCGGTGCGCTATACACTTCCTCAACCAGAAAGGCTGGCTTTTTGCCCTCCTTGTTCATTTTAAGGATCTCCTTGACCCTTGCAATGGGCACCTCAATGAATCTGGTGGGGTCCTCACGCATGATGAACCACATAACGCCTCTGAAAACATCAACCTTCTGTGTGAATGCCGTCCCCTTTTCGGTTTCTAGCTTGGTCTTTTGATTTGGAAAATCCTTGAGGGCGTCCAGATAGCTGTCCAATTCAAAATTGAGGCAGCATTTCAGTTTTCCGCATTGTCCGGCAAGTTTCTGCGGATTGAGCGATAATTGCTGATATCGGGCTGCCCCGGTGCTAACGGTGCGGAAATCGGTGAGCCATGTGGAACAGCAGAGTTCTCTGCCGCATTGGCCGATGCCACCCAATCGGGCCGCTTCCTGCCTTGCGCCTATCTGCTTCATCTCGATTCTGACCTTGAACTCATCGGCATACAATCGGATAAGGTCGCGGAAATCAACTCGGTCCTCTGAAGTGTAGTAGAACACGGCCTTGCTCTTGTCTCCTTGATATTCAACATCGCTGATCTTCATATTCAGACCCAGCTCTCGTGCAATTATGCGCGATCTGGTCTTGGTCTGCTGTTCCAGTTCAACCGCCTCTTGCCATTTCGTAATGTCGGATTCGGTTGCTTTTCGGAACACTTTCTTGAAATCGCCCGTGGCCGAATCGACCTTTCGCTTACGCATCTGCAAAAGCACTAGGTCGCCCGATAGCGAAACGGTGCCCACATCATGCCCTGGAGAGGCATCGACCGCCACCACATCGCCTTCCACCAGCCTTAGTTTTTCTTGTTTGAAGAACTGCTTGCGTGTGTTCTTGAATCTCACCTCCACAAACTCCGATACCGTATAACCAACGGTGTCCTCCATGTTAGAGAGGTAATTGAACACGCTTAGCTTGTCGCAGCTGCCGGTCTGACACGCTCCGTTATTCTTGCACCCTCTTGGCAGACCACCATCGGCCTTGCCATTGCTACATCCGCTACATCCCATCGCTGTTCTTTTTTTTGAACTGATCGGGCAAATTTAATCGTTTAAGGGGCTGCCCGGGCAATTAGTTAAGTGCTCCCACTTTTAGCAGGTCAGAGAGCTTGAACGACAGGTCGGTGAAGACGATGCGCGGATTAGCGTTCCGTTCGATGTGATAGTGAGCCTGATTGATCTCGGCCAGCATGCCTTCCGAATTCTCGGGATTGATGAAACGCGAGAATTTGTGCATGAAATCCATTTCTTCGCGCAGCAGACCAGTGCTGTTGCCGCCACCTGAACTGTACATCAACCCTTTTCTAAGAATACCGGTTGAACGTGAGAGCAGGTCCTTCTGTTGTTCCCTTCCTAACACGTTGAATTCTTCCAACAGGTCAACCAGCTGCTCCATATTCAGCACAAAACAGGCGCGCATCCATCTGATGAAGAAGTCAATTGAATAGGTGACAGATGACTTGTCGTTCAGTAACTGACGGGCAAGGTTGAGGTCGCCATCGGCCAGTTCGGCCAGGCTTGCGAGCTGTGCATGATCATCGGTCTCTGAACTAAGCGCAGCGCTTATCTCTGCGGCTTTCAATCGCCCCATCTTGTGCAGCTGAACCCGGGAAAGGATGGTCTGCAGCATGTTTTCGGTGCTTTCGGCCACAAGCAGAAACACCGTCCGTGCGGGTGGTTCTTCCAATATCTTTAGAAGCTTGTTGGCTGCTGGAATATTCATGTGCTCGGCCAACCAGATGAGTACAACTCGGTGGTCTGCCTCATAGGCCTTGTAGCTCAGATTCTGAATGATCTCGCGGCTATCGTCCACATTAATGGTGCCTTGCTTGTTGTCAATCCCCAGTTCTTTGAGCCAATCGTTCAGGTTCAAGTAGGGTTGTTTCAACACGGCCCTTCTCCATTCGAGCAAAAAGTCGCGGCTCGAAAAATGATCGTGATCCACCTTTTGGGTCCGGTTCTTCGGAAAAATGAGCTGCAGGTCGGGGTGTTCGAGTTTCGCATATCGGATGCAGGAACTGCACTGACCGCACGAGTCGAGCTCGCCACGGGCGGTGCAGGCCAAATACTGAGCATAGGCCAAGGCCAGCGGCAAAGCGCCCGATCCCGAGGGGCCTACCAGGAGTTGCGCATGGGCCACCCGACCATGCAGAACCGAGTTCCGAAGTTTGAGTTTAAGGTTGTCTTGGCCTATTATTTCGGCAAAAAGCATGAGGTCAAAAATACGTTTTCGAAGGATCAGGGGGTAGCCACCGGTCCATGGCTTTCTTCCCGTTTAACCCCCGCTATGAAAACCCGAGGGGACGGTTCAGAAATACAAGCGATTGATTTCTTAACGTTGTATTCACATTCAGCGCTCAATGACATCACATTTGCGACACTCCCTTCTTGTCTTTTGTTGCCTCGGCCTTTTCGGCTGCGAAAAACCAGAAGGCGAAGGCGGCACGTCCACAATTCACGGACGAGTGTTTGCCCGAGACTACAACAGTTCGGGAGTGTTTCAGGGCGAGTTCTATTCGCCCGATGAGGATGTTTACATCATTTATGGCGAAGACGACAACTACTACGATGACTCTTACAAAACCTCATTCGATGGTTCTTTCCGGTTTCAATACCTGCGACCGGGAACCTACCGCATTTTCGTTTATTCGGATTGCCTGTCGTGTCCATCAGGCACAGAGGAAATGATGCAGACCGTGGTCATATCGAAGAACAACGAAGACATCGTGCTAGATGATTTTGAGATAAGGAAATGACGCCCATCGAAGCTGCCGTGGCTGAATTCAAGCCTATTTCTCTTCCGCAAATGGATTCTGTCGCACTCATGAACCGGGTTGACACGAAATATGTCATATCTGAAGCCCAAGTGACCACGCTTCTGAATTCCGTTATCCCCTCTTATCAAGTGCTTGAAGTAGGGGCCGGTCGTATCTTCCCGTATCGGACGGTATATTATGACACCGAAGACCTTTTTCTGCTTCATCAGCATCTTCATGGAAAACTGAACCGCGAAAAGATCCGTGCCCGTGAATATGTTGGAACCGCATCGCGCTTCTTCGAGCTTAAACGAAAGACCAACAAAGGCCGCACCATCAAAAAGAGAATTGCAAAAACGGGCGATCTAAGGCTCATTCAAGAGGAGGAAACCGCCTTTTTGAAAGATCGGTCGGGCAACATCACAGCCGAACTTTCTCCGGTCATCGAAGTGGGGTTTTCGCGCATCACGCTCGTGAGCCTTCAACTTTGCGAACGGGTCACCATTGACCTGAAACTCGGGTTTTCTGGTCCGAAAGAAGAACGGCCGTTGGAGAACATCGCCATCGTTGAAGTGAAAAAAGGGGCCGAGGGAGGCGTGTCATCGCCCGTCACCGCATCGTTGAAACACATGATGGCCCGACCATTTTCCATCAGCAAATATTGCTTGGGCATGGTTCTGCTTAACGAAACAGATTTTTACAATCCATACAAGTCCAAGCTTCTAAAACTGAACAAGATTGCCACATGTTAATATTCGGTAGCCCTATTTATGATCAAGATTTCTTAGAACTCGTTTTCCGACTGCTCATAAACAGCGCGGTGGCGTTCATCATCATCCGCCTCATCTATTATCCGGTTCACAACCGGAAAGATTACCTGTTCACCTATTTCATTTTCAACCTGCTCATTTTCTTTGTAAGCTATCTGCTCAGCGGTGTGAAGCTACAATTGGGCTTTGCTTTCGGTCTGTTCGCCATTTTCGGAATTCTGCGTTACCGAACCGAGCAGCTGGCCATCAAGGAAATGACCTACCTATTTGTGGTCATTGCCATTGCCATCATCAACGCCTTGGCCAACAAGAAGATCAGCTATGCCGAGCTGTTGTTCACCAATTTCAGCATCATCGCGGTCACATATCTTCTTGAAAGGAAATGGCTGCTGAGGCACGAGAGCTTCAAAATCATCGTTTACGAAAAGATCGAGCTGATAAAGCCAGAGAATCAGGCCCTGTTGATCAACGACCTGAAGGAACGTACCGGTTTGAAGATCACACAGGTTCAGATCGGAAAAATTGATTTCCTGAGAGACACGGCCATCCTGAAGATCTTTTATTTTGAAGATGAGAATCAGGCCGGTTCGTATGAGACCAATGGCGATTAGAAAGCTTATCGTTCTCCTCGTTTTCTTGGTCGGACATTCGTTCGTCATGGCCCAAGAATGGGATTTTCTCACGTGGCATGACATGAAGGTGAACCGTTTTCTGACCAAGAATCTGTCGGCTTCGATAGAACAGCAGTTGCGTTTGGAGAATAATTCCACGAGGGTTGATCAGACCTTCACCGAACTGGGATTGAAGTATAATCTTCCAAAGGGATTCAAGGCCGCAGTGGCCTATCGCCTATCGTGGGTTGCCAACAAGGACAGGTATTTCGAAGACCGCCACCGCTACATCGTTGACCTCAGCTATGGCAAGACCATCTGGCGGTTGAAGCCCGAACTCCGGGCTCGTTTCCAACATCGGCCATCGGTTTCTGCGTTCAGCGAATCTGCCAAGCCGGAGGAAAGCTCAATACTGGTGCGGCTCAAGTTCGGGATCAGCTACACGGAACTGAAGGATTGGAAACCGGGCGTTGAGTTCGAGGCGTTCATCCGCACCAGCGATTCCCGCATGAATGGATTCATCGCCTATCGCTACCGTTTATTCCTCGACTACGATCTGCCCAAACGTCAGAATCTGGGGCTGTTCTACATGGTCGAAACGGACTATTCCGGTTCGCATCCGTTGTTCACATCGGTGGTCGGGGTGAACTATTCCTATGAATGGAAGAAGGCCAAAAAGACGAAGGAGAAAGAAAAGGAATGACCCTATTCAGGATGATAGGTCCTGACCGCGCTCTTCAGTATCTCTTCCTTGTTCAGCGTCATCGGTTTTGTTTTATGACCCGCCAATAGGTCCATCTGATCGTTGAAGTGAGGGCTATCCGTACGGTCAGAATTCCCTCCCGCCATCAGCGATTCAATATGCGGTAGGCCATCCTTCGAAAAGCGGACCAGTTGAACGTAGGTATCGCCTCCCTTCGCTTCCATTTTTCCAGTTTCCGCATCCCATTCGCTTGCACAGGCCGCCAGCACATCTGGAATTCCGCCCATCTTCACTTCCTTTACTCCCCGTTTGAAGGTTTGCACATCTCCGTACGGAACTTCCAACTTTCCGAAGTGGCGTAGAAATTCCTCTCTGGTCTTGGTGATCGCCCCCACCCACATGGCGTCAGACACGAACAGCCCTTCTGCCACCGCTTCCGATCGTTTATCAACCCGTTTCAGCACCTTTTGCGTGGTGGCGTAGCAGAACGCGGCCTGCATGTTGGATGCGGTCATGTCGTAGTTCCACTTGTTGAGAACGGCAATGGCATCGGCAATTTCGGGATACTTCGCCCCATCGAGCTTGAAAGCGTTCTGCATGGATCGGACGAAAACGTGGTTGGTGGGCAATTGCTGATCCCATTTGATGGCTTTGAACTTTTCCCAATCCACCTGACTCACCTCCGACACCAAGTTCTGGAAACGGATGCTCCGGTTGTTGTCGTGCGTCCAGAATCCCATGTGCGGATGAACCATGTCTGATGGGCAGTTATTCTGTTCGCAGGTGGCGTTGAATGCCGTATTGTTCGCGTTGAAAACATAGCCGCAGTCAGGGTTTGTCACCTGCGGATGGTCGGCAAGCGGCACCAGTTTGTCCCAAAGCGTCAGGCTGGTGTTTCCCGGTACCACATTCTCCCAATCGAAGCTGATGTCGCGTTCGGGTATCATTCCGTAATCGATGTAATGGATCGTGTCGAAACGGTCTGCATAGACGATATTGAACCTGGCAAGGGCGTGCATGTCCAATGCCGCTTGGAACTCCGTGAAATTCTTGGACCTGTTCATGCGGTACCATTGTTCCGCCACGCGGATGTCCTGAAAGGCCGCACTGCGCACCGAATAATACTTCTTGTCCTTCGAGCGCAACGTTGGGCCGTAAACACTCCACCATGCCTTTTGCTTCACAGGAAGTACAATACCCGCCACCTTCACCTTCAGCCACACATTCCGTTTCTCCAATTCCAACCATTCTCCATCGAACTTGTAGGTGTCCTTCTTTTTCGGATGCATCTGTAGGCGATAGGTATCCACCAGATCGAGGCCGTTCCATGTATGCGACCAGCCTAGGTTTTCGTTTGATCCTAGAAAAATGCAGACCCCTCCGGGAAAAAGCCCACCCAGAATGTTCAGCCCCTCTTCCGAATTGAGGTGAACCTCGTAGAACGAAAAAGGCCCATCAAACGGCATGTGCGGATTGACTGCGAGATACGTGTTGCCGTCTGCGGTCAGCTTTGAATTCATGGCAAAGGCGTTGGAACCCATCGGCACTTTCTGTGCATCGAGCTTGTTTCCGCGTATCTGCTCAATCGGTTTGTGAACATTTGAGATCACGCTGAGTGAAAACACATAACTGGCCACAATATCCTTTGGGGTCACTGGCATCGCCTTCCTGATGTGCTTTTCTGTCTTCTTGTTCTTCTCCACATAGGCATTGACGCCTGCACAATAACCCTCCAGGTAGCGTTTGAAATCCTCCGATATGTCGGTCTCATACTTCTCGTCCACCAACTTGCGGATGCCGAGCAAATGGGTCAGATAGTCTCTACCGGCCCCTTCCTTTCCTTGAAACCGACCTGAGTAACCTTTGCCCGCATACAGCATCTCCTGCATGGTCGGAAAAAGATCTTCGCAACTGACCCACCCAAGTCCGTAGGCGACCTCTGCATCGGTCTGTGCATATATGTGCGGTACACCATACTCGTCTCTGGCAATGGTGATTTTGGCAGGGTCGATCTGAGCATAAGAAGTAACCGCGAAACACATCACGGAAAGGAGAAGCACAATGGATTGTGATTTTTTCATGAGACGAACTTACTTTTTCTGAGATAAATTATCGTCCTCTGGTGTTAGAACATCGCTTAAACAACCAAATATTAATGTCAAGTGAAAAAAAATATTTTCGAAATTATTTTTCCGAAATCTGTTATCAACAACTTATCCATCCTGAAATCGTGGTCAATGTTTAAGTTTTAGATTTTCACAACCTTATGACAATAAACCCTGTCAAGTGTCGAAAACGACAATTCTACCCGGGATATTGACTCTAACTTTGCAGTCTTGCTAGCAAAGCAAATCAACAATGTAATTCATCAAGATCAGATTTCCTGGGTTCTCGCTTTTCTGCCTCTCCATTCTCTTTACTCTTTACGTGTCAGATGCTTTCGGTCAGACAGGGGTTTCCATCAACACAACAGGCACTGCCCCTAATGCCAACGCCATGTTGGATGTGAGCAGCACAACCAAAGGAGCATTATTGCCTAGGATGACCTCGGGAGAACGAATCGCTTTGGTCCCAACGGGAGTTTCGGGCATGACGGTATTCGACATTACAACTCAGACCTACTGGTATTGGAATGGAATAACAAACGTTTGGAAGGAGATTCCCAACACTACTGGAAACTCCTTGGACGCAGCATACGATGCCGGTGGGGTAGGTCTTGGTAGAACAATAACCGCTGATGCGGGTAATGTTGTCGTTCAAGGTGCAGGAAGCCTTACGGTGGCAGCCAATATAGGAATCGGGACAACGGCCCCCAGCGAAAAACTCGAGCTTGAATTCTCCGGCAGAGGTGGTATTCTGCTTGATGGTGACAACACACAGGATGCGTTCATTCAGTTCGAAAACGGTGGTAGCTCAAACTACATATACGCAGACCAGAGCGACAACAATAACCTGAAACTGGAGGCTGGAACCGGCAAGAACGTGAACATTCTGACGGATGGAGCCAACGAACGGATGGTGGTTCAATCAGACGGTCGTGTAAGGGTGAACAACCTTGCCGATGTGAATGGTGCAGTGGTAACATCAAACCCAGCAGGGGTACTTGGTAAAACTCCGCTTACTGGAAACGCAACCGATGTGCTTCTGGGTACCGGAGTCTTCGGGCCGGCCTCGGCACTGGAGGATGATGATTGGTATGAATCAACGACAACCGTGGCACCCAATTCCATCAGCGACAACATTTATAAGCTTGGTACTGTGGCCATCGGAGCAAATATCACGGCTTCAGCACCGCTTCAGGTGCAGGCGGTTGGTTCTGGCAACCCCGCCAATAATGCGATCCTGGTAAACAACCCCAACAACAGTGCCGGCAACGATGCAATCATAACCGCGCGTGTAGCTGGTGCTGCCGCAGGAGACCCGTTTTTCTCATTGGACATCAGCGGTGAGGCAGGCTGGTCGCTCGGGGTCGACAACGACCACGCGAACCGTTTCAAGATAGCCCCGAGTTGGAGCAACTTGTCGACCACAACCGCGATGACCATCAAGACCGATGGTAACGTGGGTGTGGCCACAGATGATCCTGATCAGAAACTTCAAGTGAATGGCGTCATTAGAAGCCGTGGTGCAGGTATGATCGATATTGATGCCGTGAACGGTGCCGGGCCAAGGGTGGCGTGGGGAACAACCACGAACGTATATGACTACATGAACATGGGGTCTTACAACAATATGAACCAGATTGAGACCACCACCCGCGATTTTAGGATCGGTTCCAATGCTGCCACCAATGCTATCTATGTTCAGAATGCCACAGGCAATGTAGGCATGGGAACCAGCACGCCCGATGCTAATCTCAACGTTGGTAGTCCGAACGGGGCGACCATCTATCTGACCAGAGAGGCCGGCACTATCAACGCCAATGAGGTGCTAGGCTCCATTCTATTTGACGGTACAGCACAGACTACTCCTTCAACCGTTGATGCCAGCGCAGTGATTCGGGCATACGCTGCTCAAGCAATTGGAAACTCCAATAAGGGAGCATACCTGACATTCATGACTAAGAACAACGTTGGTTCTGCCGCTTCGGCAACTGAGAGAATGAGAATTCAAGCCGATGGAAACATTGGGGTCGGAACAACCGCTCCCGGCTCCATATTCCACATTTCAACCGCACAGGCAGGAAACGTGTCCAAACTCCATAACCCGACCCTGGCCAATGGGTCTTTGGTGGGCCACGAATTCGGAAAGGCAAACAGCACGAACAACATGGTTGAGTTCCGATACAACCACGTCACAGACGGAAATGCCGCCAACTATGTCAATCTCGGCCTTTGGGGCAGCGCAAACACACTCACCGTGGCCGGAACGGGAAATGTCGGGGTTGGAACAACAACTGCGGGCCAAAAACTCCACGTTATCGGAACAGGTCGATTCTCATCGCTTGCTGGCACTGGTGACCGATTGGTGGTTGCAAACGCCTCTGGCGATCTGGTGGCCACTTCGCCAGCAATCAATACGGCCGCCATGGTTGATGGTGCCGGTTCCGTTAATCGGGTTGCATATTGGTCTGACGCCAATACCTTGACCAGCACTGGACAATTTCTTTACGCTGGTGAAAGCTTGAGCGTATATGATGCTGAAACCTCTGTGGGTGAAGTAAGGTTGGGGGCTGCGTGGGGAAGACCGGGCGTGTATTCAAGCACTCAACTCGAGTTGTTCTCCGGAAACTCCTACACTACTTTCGGTAACGCCAACGTTGAGTATATGCGGCTTACTGCGACAGGAAATTTGGGCGTTGGCACCACTAATCCGCTTCATAAGCTACAGGTTGCCGGTAATGCTGAGGCCTCAGCATATTATGTGAATCACGGCAGTGGTAATGTATTGGAGGTTGGCGATGACGCTTGGATAACTGACATCAACGGAGGTAACTTTGCCGGTATAGCTGGCCAACAAAACAGCAACCATGGTGGCTTGCGTTTGGGAAGCAATGGCGGGGCCACGTTGTACAGTGATGGCTCTGCGAATATTGGTGTTGGTACATTAGTGCCAACCCATAAACTTCATGTGAATGGCGATATCTGGGCCGAAGGCAGATTTGTGGTTCAGAACGGCACCAATGGTGGCACCACGCGCGGCATCAGAATGTGGACTGCCACAGACTCAAATTGGGGTATTTACATGGGCACGTCAGGAGGTGGCCTGTCTATGAGTGGAGGAACAGCAGTTGCCGGTGGGGGCTTCACATCCCATGCTATCAGATTCCGTGTGAACAACTCTTCGACAAACGGATTTATTTTTGAAAACAACTCAGAATCTAACCTGTTCAGTATAAGAGGAGATAACGGACGGGCAACCTTCAGGGGTGGTGTACTCTTTGACTGCCCCGATTGTGGCAGCGCCTCAACAGTTGACGGAAGCGCTGATTGGGGTGACCTGATCATACAGGGCCGGGTCGTATCGACAAATTCCAACTTGCACTTATCCCCTCCAAATGGTAGTAAGGTCATAATCAACACTGCTTACCGTGCAGCAGGAGGGGCCACGGGCAACAGTGGGCTTGATATTGAAGACGGAGGACTTAGAATGAGGAAGACCTACCGATGGATAAACAGATATGGTTCTACTGGTGGATATGGTTGGGGCTCGCAAACGCATGACCTCGGAAACTGGGATTTCTGTGCCGTAGGACACGTTGGTTTCAGGAACACGAACAGCAGCGTTGACGAAGATGATGATGTGCAATGTGCCGTATATCCTCAGGCCCATGCCGGAGCAGGAGAAAGTGACCAGTGGGATTCGAATTTCACGTATCAATACAATGCAAGGCCAAGATGGTACATGTATCTGGAAGGATATGCCGACACGAATGCTACAAACTGTGCCGCTTCGTGCATGAACTTTGAATAACATCTTCCCGTTTTCGCGCATACGATCTTGCGGGCTGCTGATTCTACTGGCCTTGCTAGCTGTTCTACCCTGCTCGGGATTCATGGTCAGGGTCTCGAAATCGTCTCTAAAAACCCAGGAGCCGTTCAATCTTATTCTATCGCGATATGTATCAGGGGAAATCGTTGTCATTGATTCGCTGATCGGACTGCGCGAGCAGGAAGAGCGGATCGTTTCGTTAGGCGATGCTTCTGAGGGACTCTATTTTCTTCAAGTGCAAGGAGAAACCAATATGGGTGAGTTCATCTGGTCAAAGCAGGATGATGATCTAGTGATCGAGTCAGATTTCTGGTCCTTCAAGAATGGACAATTGGGTGTTCTTAACTCAGAAGAAAATGCCGCCTATGCCCAACTTCTTGAAGCAAAACATTCCTTCGACAGCAGGTTCGGTGCGCAACAATCCTTGTTCGGTCTTGTTTCCCCGTTCCAAAGGGATTTTTACGGTCGGATGACACAGTTGGAAGATTCCATTGCGCTGAACATCTCTTCATTCAATTTTGTACTGAAACAGATAAGCTTAGACCATGAGAAGACGTATACAGGCCGTGTACTGGTTCCATTGAACCTTCTTCCAGAGCTACGCGACCCAAATTTCAGCTCCAAATATGATGGATTTCTATCCCTGATGAGTGAACAGTATTTCGCTCCGTGCGATCTGACCCGGGCTTCGGTTCTTAACCACTATGCTTTGGAGGATAAGGTCCTCTCCTATCTTGATAGTTACTCGGAAAAATCTGCTACAGGGGCTGAAAAAGGCATTGATGTGATCATGGGGGCGATGAACGATTTCCCGAAGGTGAGATCCTATGTGTACAACCTTCTATTGAAGAACTTCATCAACTTCAAAACGGAAACCCTTGCCCGCTATTTGATAGATAAACATGCTGATGGATGTGATCTTGACCTGACCTTTGAAGAGCTGAAACGACTTAACGAGATGCGTTCCTTAATGATTGGCGGAACACTCCCAAATGTCAACTTGTTGGACGTCAGCGACCGCCCTCATGACCTTGGGCGTTATGCAAGCAACCACAAGTACACGATAGTCTATATTTGGATAAGTTGGTGTGCGAAGTGTAAAAAACAAAGCCCTGAAATTACTTCGCTTTATGATGAATATCGCAAGAAGGGACTGGGTGTGTACGCTATTTCTTTGGATGAAAAAAAGGAAGAATGGGTGATGGCCATGGGAAAGCTTAACGCTTCTTATGGACTTGCAACATTATTTTGAACAAACAGTTAAGGCACACTAAGCGGCAATTTTTGATGGGTTTAGGTAGTTATTAAATTCGGTTAAAGTCATGTTTTGAAGAGCTGAGTGCCTTCTGTGGGTG
>CAMCFW010000022.1 GCA_945874195.1 Chryseobacterium gleum | reverse complement strand
CGTGGTGCCGGTTGCCACGGTGAATTTCGACTCGCGCAGCACCGCCCGAAGCGCGGCATTTTCCAATGCCAGCTCATCATTGATACTCTTCAGCTTGAAATACTCTGAAACCCCGTTGTTGAATTCATAGATGCGACCAACCAGCAGATTGCTGGAATTGAGCACGCTTCCGCGATGAAAATTATTGTTTCTCACGATGAGTGAAAAACAGACGACTTCGAGCAAGAGAAACACGAAGAACACATGATTCCTGTATATAAAGAGCAGGATGTTCTTCATATTTCATACATGGTAAAACTCAATTACCTCATCAAAAATGGGAAGCGGTCGATGTTCTTCAGTGCAATACCTGTTCCTCGGGCAACGGCTCTCAACGGGTCGTCTGCAATGTGCACCGGCAACTTGGTCTTCAGCGAGATGCGTTTGTCCAAACCGCGCAGCATGGAACCGCCACCTGCCAGATACAGTCCGGTGCGATAGATGTCGGCCGAAAGCTCGGGCGGGGTCATCTCCAGATTATTCAAAATGGCCGTCTCTATCTTGGTGATCGACTTGTCGAGTGCGTGCGCCACTTCCTGATAAGAAACGGTTATCTCCTTCGGAATACCTGTCATGAGGTCGCGACCGTGAACGGCATAATCAGGGGGCGGATTGTCCAATTCGGTCAAGGCTGAGCCAACCTCTATCTTGATCCTTTCGGCCGATCGTTCTCCGATAAGGATGTTGTGCTGTCTGCGCATGTAATCTTCAATGTCAGCGGTAAAATCATCGCCCGCCACACGAATGGAGCGGTCGCACACAATCCCTCCAAGTGCGATAACGGCAATTTCGCTTGTTCCACCACCTATGTCGATAATCATGTTGCCCATTGGCTCTTCCACATCGATACCGATGCCGATGGCCGCAGCCATTGGTTCCTGGATCAAGCGCACATCTTTGGCACCGGCATGTTCTGCCGAGTCGCGAACGGCACGCTTCTCCACTTCGGTTATTCCAGAAGGAATGCAGATCACCATTCGGATCTGTGGAGGAAGAAAGTACTTTCTGCCCGGATTGATCATTTGGATGAATCCTTTGATCATTTGCTCGGCCGCTTCAAAATCAGCGATAACCCCGTCCTTCAAAGGCCGAATGGTCTCGATGTTCTTGTGGGTTTTGCCATGCATCTGCTGGGCTTTTTTCCCAATGGCAACGATCTTACCTGTCTGAATGTCCCTTGCCACAATTGACGGCTCGTCAACCACCACCTTATCGTTGTAGATAATGAGAGTGTTGGCCGTGCCTAGGTCAATGGCTATCTCCTGTCTGAAATAATCGAACAGCCCCATGCTTTCTTAATGTTTAAAATGTCTGATTCCTGTGACCACCATGGCCATTCCGTTCTTGTTGCAATATGCCACCGATTCGCCATCTTTTATCGATCCTCCCGGCTGCACAACCGCCCTCACGCCAACGTTGTGGGCAATTTCAACACAATCTGGAAATGGGAAGAACGCGTCCGATGCCATCACGGCTTCATTCAGGTCGAAGTTAAACGACTTTGCCTTAGTAATTGCAAATTTCAACGCATCGACCCGCGAAGTCATTCCGCAACCGCTTGCCAACAGTTGTTTGTTCTTGGCAAGCACGATGGTGTTCGATTTGGTGTGTTTCACCAACTTATTGGCAAATACCAGATCTTCCATTTCGCGGCCACTTGGTTTCTTATCCGTGACCGGAACCATGTCGGCAGCCTTTTGGGTGCTCATATCCTTGTCCTGTTCCAGCACTCCGTTCAAAAGCGAGCGGAATTGATTCTTCGGAAACTCGCAGGGCTTCTGAATGAGAATGACCCGGTTCTTTTTCTGCTGAAGAATGGTCAGCGCCTCTGCCGAATAGCTAGGGGCGACAACCACTTCGAAAAACAATTCGTTCATTTCGGTTGCTGTTTCGGCATCCACCTCCACATTGGTTACCAGAATTCCTCCGAAGGCCGAAATCGGATCACCTGCCAAGGCCGCTTTCCATGCATCGACCAACTTCGGTCTGCTTGCCAATCCGCAGGCATTGTTGTGCTTAAGGATGGCGAATGTGGTCTCATCAAAATCTGCAATGAGACTCACTGCAGCATCAATGTCCAATAGGTTATTGTAGCTCAGTTCCTTTCCATGAACCTGGTCGAACAAGGCAGAGATATCGCCATGGAAATAGCCCGACTGGTGCGGGTTTTCGCCATAGCGCAGCACTTTGGTGCCAGCCTCGGAGTGCGAAAATACATCGCCTGAAAAATAACGGTGAATAGCCGTGTCGTAGCTCGATGAAACTGCGAATGCGGCCGTTGCGAACTGTTTCCGTTGCTCCAAACTAGAGCTTGCCGAAGTACTCAGCATGGAAGAAAAAGCGGCATACTGCTCTTTGGACGGGATGATGACCACATCTTTGAAATTCTTTGCCGCTGCGCGGATCAGGGAAATGCCACCGATGTCGATCTTTTCGATAATGTCTGCTTCAGAGGCTCCACTTTTCACCGTGTCCTGAAACGGATAGAGGTCTACAATAACGAGGTCGATCTCTGGAATCTGATATTCTTCCAACTGAAGCAGATCTCCCTGCTCTTCTCTTCGGCCAAGTATTCCTCCGAAAACCTTCGGATGAAGCGTTTTTACCCGACCACCCAGAATGGATGGATAGGATGTAAGCTCTTCCACTGATAATACTTCAGCACCCAAACCTTCCAAATAGGTCTGTGTCCCTCCGGTCGAATAGATGCTGACCCCGTGTTTCACAAGTTGCTTGACGATCGGCTCCAAACCTTCTTTGTGAAAAACCGAGATCAACGCATTCTTGATGGTCTTATTGCCCACTTTCTGCAATTAAATGATAAACAATTCGAAAAGCTCGGAATGGGTTTCCAGAAAATTTCTCAACTCCACTAAAATCAAGGGTTTCAGGCGCTTTTTCCAAGCAGCCCAAAGGTAGGCCTTTTTGTGTAATTCGCTTACCTTTGGCCTTCTGTCCATCACCATTTCCTCCCAAGTTTTCAACATAATATGACCCTCTTTTTCAAGCTGTTCAACGAAAGCATTAAAATGGCTTGGAACGCGATGGTCGGAAACAAGCTTAGGACCGTTCTTTCGCTGCTTGGTATCACCATTGGCATCATGGCCATCATACTGGTATTCACCTTTGTCGACTCGATGGAGAACAACATCAGGACCAACATCCAATCGTTGGGCGACAATACGGTCTACATTCAGAAATGGCCGTGGGCAACTGGAAACAACTACGAGTGGTGGAATTATTGGCAACGGCCCGATGCCGAACTAAAGGACTTCAAACAAGTGCAACTACGCAGTTTGACTGCCGAAGCGGTGGTTTTCATGGCTTCGCGAACAAAGACTGTTGAATTTGGATCGAACTCGGCCGAGAATGTGAGCGTGGTGGCCGTAACGCACGACTACGACCGCATCAAATCGTTCGACATTGTGAACGGAAGGTATTTCACGTTGGACGAATCGGGAATTGGAAGGAATGTGTGTGTATTGGGCATGGCTGTGGCCCAAGGCCTGTTTCAACAGCAAGATCCGGTCGGACAGAGCGTTCAGGTGATGGGGCGCAAGCTGACGGTAATCGGTGTTTTTGGGGTCGAAGGAGAAAGCGTGTTCGGCAATTCGGTAGATAACCAACTGTTGATCCCCATCAACTTTGCGAGGCAGATCATGAAATTGAACGGGAATTCGAACCCGCTCATCATGGTGAAAGGAAAAAGTGGGGTGGAAATGGAAGAGATGATGGATGAACTTCGCGGCATCATGCGTAGCATCCGCAGACTAAAACCGAAGGCTGACGACAATTTTTCTCTGAACGAGATCAGCCTGCTTTCCAACTCGCTCGAACAGCTTTTCACCATCATGAACATTGCAGGCACTATCATAGGCGGTTTTTCCATCCTGGTCGGTGGTTTCGGAATTGCCAATATCATGTTCGTTTCGGTCAAGGAACGAACGCATCTAATCGGTATCGAAAAATCCTTGGGCGCCAAGAATTGGTTCATTCTACTGGAATTCCTTTCTGAAGCAGTATTTCTTTGCCTAATGGGCGGTCTGGCCGGACTTTTCATCGTCTATCTGCTCACGTTCTTGGCCTCTTGGGCGCTCGATGTCAACATTGTTCTCACATGGATCAACGTTGCAAAGGGAATCATGATATCGGTATCCATCGGCATCATTTCGGGCATTTTTCCTGCCTACATGGCCTCGAAGCTCAGCCCAGTGGAAGCCATCCGAAGTAAATGACCTTACATTTGGCCTGAAATTCAACACATGGAAGCAAACGGAAAATTTTCGTGGAACAGGCCCATCACCTCTTACACCAAGTTCCATCAGGTATTCAATCGGTTCATCACTCCGTGGATCCTGAACCGGAAGTTCTTCGTTTCCGATAAGCTCATCAAAGGCAAGGAATACCTGCAGATCGGCTGCGGATACAACATCTATGACGATTTCATAAACACCGACATTGAATGGAAACCGAACGTCATTCCGTGGGACATTTCCACCATCAGAAGGGATAACTATCCGATTGCCGATGGGGCCCTAAAGGGCATCTATACCGAACATTGTCTGGAACACATTCCGTTTCAGTCTACGAAAGACAATCTGAAGGAATTCTTCCGTATTCTGAAGCCGGGTGGTACGGTTCGTATCGCTGTGCCTGACGGAGAACTCTTCATTGACCTTTACAACCGACACCGAGCAGGTGAAAAAGTGAAGATGCCGGCACCGGACGATCGGCCTGAACCTACCCCGATGATCAGCATAAACCGCATTGCACGCAGCCACGGCCACCTGTTCATGTACGATTTCGAGACCTTCAAGCATCTGCTGGAAGAAGTTGGATTTAAAGACGTGAAAAAGGAATCATTCAGGACCGGTCGCGATCCGAAACTTCTGGTCGATAGCGAGCTGAGACGTGACGAATCGCTTTATGTTGAAGCTACCCGATAGCCCGCGTCAACTCTGTTGAATTTCAGACATTTCCTCTCTTTGCGCATCCAACCACGCGTTAAGAAATTATCTTGTGGGCATGATTGAGATGCTTCGCACGCCCGATGAGCGTTTTTATGGCCTTCCCGATTACCCCTATGACCCACATTACATGGAGATCAACGGAGGACGGTTGCATTACATTGACGAAGGCAAAGGCGAGGTGATCCTGTGCCTGCATGGCGAACCCACCTGGAGCTATGTCTATCGCAAAATAATCGCCCCGTTGAAAAAGGACTATCGCGTCATCGCTCCCGATTTTTTTGGCTTCGGACGTTCCGATAAATTCACCCGAAAGAAGGATTATTCGTTCTATATGCACTATCGCACCCTGATCAAATTCATTGAACGGGCCGAGTTAAAGGACATTACACTTGTGGTGCAAGACTGGGGTGGCCTTATCGGACTGAGCGTATTGGGCAAGCGTCCGGAGTTGTTCAAGCGTGTGGTCATTCTTAACACCTCGTTACCCATCGGGAACAGGCGCGTGCCCTTGGCTTTCAGGCTTTGGAGGGGGTTCGCTCGATTCTCGCCCACCTTCCCCATAAAGAACATCATCAAATGGGGAACATACCGCACACCGCAGGCTCAGGCCTTGGCGGGTTATGAAGCCCCTTTTCCAGACAATAAATACAAGGCCGGTGCCCGTGCTTGGCCGGGGCTCATTCCGACCAGCCCATCTGATGATGGTGTGAGGCAAATGAAGCGCGCCCGCGAGGTGCTGAAAACATGGACCCGACCGGCCATTGTCATGTTCTCCGATTCAGATCCGATCATGCGAGGTGCCGACCGTTGGTTCAAAGAGAATATACCATCTGCAAAGGACGAACCCGAGATCATTATTGAACACGCGGGGCATTTTCTTCAAGAAGATAAAGGCAAGTTGATTGCCGAGCACATTCACGACTTCATTCAGCGGTCGCTGGCTCGGGAACGGGGAGAAACGGTTGTGATAAAGCCGGAGAAACCGAGATCAAGACATTGAGCGCCTGAACGATGGTCTTCACGTTTTCGAACGACAGGGTCAAACGGTCATTCTTCTGGCGCATCGTGACCTTATTACCATTGTCTTTCACAAAGCCCAGCACTTCAGAAAAAACCGGGCCTTGATAGTAACCACTTTCGGGATCTGCAATAAAATAGCAGACCAGTCGGTCGTTCTTGAGAATGAGTTTTTCAAATCCGAGCGCCTTGGCCACCCAGCGCAACCGGATGGTTTCGAGCAGCTGAATCCCCTGCTGTGGAATTGCTCCGAACCGGTCTTTGATCCTGCCCTGAAATGCCTGCAGTCCCTTGGCATCCACCAGGTCATCCAGCTCGCGGTAAAGCGCCAATCGTTCGGCAATGCTGTTCACATACGAATCGGGCAATAGAATCTCAAGGTCGGTATCGATCTGACAATCCTGTACAAAATCGCGTTTCGGTTCGTCCTTAAAAAGTTCTTTGAATTCGGTCTCTTTGAGTTCCTGAACCGCTTCATCCAGTATCTTATGATACATCTCGATGCCGATATCGCTGATAAAACCGCTCTGTTCGGCCCCTAGCAGGTTTCCCGCTCCGCGAATATCAAGGTCTCGCATGGCGATGTTGAAACCGCTTCCTAGGTCGGAGAATTCCTCAATGGCCTTCAGCCTTTTCTTGGCCTCGGTTGACAACATGCTTTCGGTGGGCGCCAGCAGATAGCAGAACGCCTTTCGGTTTGAACGTCCTACCCTACCTCGCATCTGGTGAAGATCGCTGAGACCGAAATGGTTGGCGTTGTTGATGATGATGGTGTTGGCGTTCGAGATATCGAGTCCGCTTTCGATGATGGTGGTGGCCACCAGCACATCGTATTCGCCCTCAATGAACCGCATCATGGTGTCTTCCAACTGCGTGGGCTCCATTTGCCCATGACCGACACACACGCGCACATCCGGGCACAATCGGGATATCATTCCGGCCACTTCCTTTATGTTCTCCACCCGATTGTTGACAAAGAAAACCTGTCCGCCACGCCCAACTTCATACATCACCGCATCGCGTATCAACTGCTCGCTGAAGGTGTGAAGCTCGGTAATGACCGGATACCTGTTTGGCGGAGGCGTGTTGATGACCGAAAGATCGCGTGCGCCCATCAACGAGAACTGCAGCGTTCTAGGAATGGGTGTGGCCGTGAGGGTGAGTGTATCCACATTCACCTTCATCTTCTTGAGTTTATCCTTCACCGAAACACCGAATTTCTGTTCTTCATCGATGACCAGTAGTCCAAGGTCCTTGAACTTCACATCGGCCCCAACTATCCGGTGTGTTCCGATAAGAATATCGATCTGACCATCTGCCACCCGTTTGAGCGTGTCGGTCTGTTGTTTTTTCGTTTTGAAGCGATTGATGTAATCTACCGAACACGGAAATTCGCGCAGCCGCTCTCTGAAAGTGCGGGCATGTTGCAAGGCCAAAATGGTGGTAGGCACCAGCACAGCCACCTGTTTTCCATCGGCCACTGCCTTGAATGCAGCGCGAATGGCAATTTCTGTTTTTCCGAAACCTACATCGCCACAGATCAACCGGTCCATCGGATAATCCTTTTCCATATCGGCCTTGAAGGCGATGGTCGCCTTTTCCTGATCGGGCGTGTCCTCGTAAAGGAACGAGGCCTCCAACTCGGTCTGCAGATAAGTGTCGGGCATGAAAGCAAAGCCCTTTTGCGCCCTTCGCTTCGCGTAAAGCTTGATCAGATCCTTGGCAATGTCCTTTACCTGTTTCTTGGTCTTGGCCTTAAGTGCTTTCCAAGCGGGCGAACCGAGTTTGTTGATCTTCGGTTCCTCGCCATCCTTTCCCGAAAACTTGGTGATGCGATGCAGCGAATGGATGCTGACGTACAGAATATCGTTGTCGCGATAAACCAAACGGATGGTCTCCTGCATCTTTCCGTTCACATCTATCTTCTCCAGTCCGGCAAATTTTCCCACGCCATGATCGATGTGCGTCACATAGTCGCCCGGATTAAGGCCCGATATCTCTTTCAGTGTCAGCGCCTGCTTTCCTCGTTTATAGCCTTCGCGAAGCCGGAAACGATGGTAGCGTTCGAAGATCTGATGATCGGTGAAGCAGGCCAATTTCAACTCGTGGTTCACAAACCCTTGATGGACCGAAAGAACGATGGAGGTGAAGAACGGTTTCTCGATCCGAATGCCGGGAGGCAAAGGAAGGTCATCGAAAATGGTATGAAGCCGCTCGGCCTGACCCGGATTATCGACCAGAAGTATGTTCTTATACCCTTTTTGTTTGTTCTGAATGAGGATCTGCTGCAACAGTTTGAAATCCTTATTGACCACGGGTTGTGCGGCCATATCGAATTTTACCTCGGTCGAATCTTTGAAGAACGTGCGCTGTCCGAATTCCACCACTCGGTATTCTTGAAGCGTCTTCAGTATCTCGTCCGAACTGACATATTTTTCGGTGGGTCGGCTGCGGCCCACCATGGTCTTCAGTTCCTGAAAGGCCACATTGGCTTCTTTCAACTCGGCATCCACGCTCTGTTTCAGCTCTTCAATGTCCTGCGTCCAAACCGTGGTCTTGGTAGATAGGAATTCGAAAAAAGAGACCTTTTCTGCCAGTAATAACTCATCTTGAACGTTTGGAACGATGGTGGCACGCCTCAACGACTTTACCGAAAGCTGTTCGGCCGGGTCGAACGCTCGGATGCTATCCACTTCGTCTCCGAAGAGTTCAATGCGATAAGGAAGTTCCTGCGCATAGGAAAAGACATCGATGATGCCTCCTCGAATGGCAAACTGGCCGGGTTCATAGACCTGATCAACCCTCACGAAATGGAATTCGTGAAGCATTTCGTTGAGAAAATCGAGATCAACCTCTTCGCCAACATTGATGAGAAAAGTGCTTTTCCTCAACACTTTCTTCGAGATCACCTTTTCTGAAAGTGCCTTGGAATAGGTGACGATCAATTGCTGCGAGGTGCTGGCCTGCAAGGAGTTGAGCACCTCGCCACGCTGAATGACATTGCTGTTGTCGGTCTCTTCCAATTCGTAGGCCCGTCTGTAAGACATGGGGTAAAAAAGCACCTTCTTCTTACCCATCAATAGTTCAAGATCCGACAGGAAATAGGCTGCTTCCTCCTTATCGGCAAGCACGAAAATGTGATGGTCGTTGGTCTTTTTAATGACCTCGGCCGCAATGAAAGCGTTTGCAGAACCGGCCATTCCGCGCAGGCGGACCTTGGCCGCATCGGCCTTCAGGGCTGCGGTAAGGTCAACGATGGATGCTGACGAGTCGAAGTGTCCGACCAGCTCGTCCTTAGTCATGCTGTGTCGGTTTTTCTAGCTGCGTGGCGAATGTTCCTGCATCAATTGCATGGCCGTTTTCACCATGTTCTCTGAGCCGATGAACAGGGGCGTGCGCTGATGCAGCGAAGTGGGTTGAATGTCGAGAATGCGGTCGAACCCATCGGTTGCAAGCCCTCCCGCCTGTTCCATGATGAAAGCGAAGGGATTGGCCTCATACAGCAACCTCAATTTGCCTTTTGGCGATGAGGTGGTAGTGGGATAGATGTAGATGCCGCCTTTGATCAGATTGCGATGAAAATCGGCTACTGCTGAACCTATGTACCTCGAAGTGTATGGGCGGCCGGTGGCCACATCTTCCACCTGACAATATTTGATGTATTGCTTTACACCGGTCGGAAAATGAACGTAATTCCCCTCGTTGATGCTATAGATCTTGCCATCCTTCGGAATCTTCATGTTGGGGTGCGAAAGTAGAAATGCACCGATGGACGGATCGAGTGTGAATCCGTTCACCCCGTTTCCGGTGGTATAGACTAGCATGGTGCTAGAGCCGTAAATGACATAGCCCGCAGCCACCTGCTCGGTTCCCTTCTGCATGAAATCTTCGAACGTTGCCGGACCGGTCTTGGAAGTTCTTCGGTAAATGGAGAAGATGGTTCCGATGGAAACGTTGACATCGATGTTCGATGAACCGTCCAATGGATCGATGGCCACCACATACTGTCCATCCACCGCATAACCCGACTTGAATTCGATGACTCCTTCGTTCTCTTCCGAAGCCAAACCACACACTTCGCCCCGGTCTTTCAGTGCCCTTATGAACTCGGTGTTTGCGTACACGTCCAGTTTTTTCTGTGCCTCGCCTTGCACGTTCGTTTCTCCGGCATCGCCCAGAATATCTTCCATCAATCCGGCCTTGTTCACCTCGCGGTTCACAACTCTGGCGGCCAATCCAATGGCGCTCAGCAATCGTGACAATTCGCCTTTGGCGTATTTGAAATCGTCCTGCTTGTCAATAATGAATTCGCCAAGTGATTTGATGTTGCTCATACTTTGTGCTCGGGTCTTTTAGAAAATGAAAGACCTGCATTGAGCAGGCCTTTTGATCGCTAGTATCTTTTCGGGGTCAGAGTTTCATGATGTAGGCCAACTTGAAGAACCGCCTGTCGGGTGCCACTGTTGCGCCAGCTTCCACATCCACATAGAAACCGACCACAGGGGCGGTTCCGGGGTTTTCCAAAGCGCTGGAAACCGAAATGATGAACTTATCTGTCAGGTCAGGGCTTCCGTTCGACCCATCGCAAAGCGACCATCCCGTTGGAATGGAGGCCGTGGTGCCAGACCACATGATGATGCCGCCTGCTGGCACTGCAGTGCTAGGTGTCTGACCTGATGTGCTGAGCGAGACCCATGTTCCGTAAGGTGCTGTGGCCGGAACGGGAGTGTTATACTGGTAAAACCAGAAGCTTCCGTTATCGGGGTCGTAGGTCAGCAGTCCGTTGGCTATGGTATCGTTATACTGGCTTTCCATCAGACCACGCTGAATGGCGGTGACCGCTGGAACCAAAACGCCTTTCGATGGTGTTCCGAGGATGGCGCTGTATGGGTTGGCTATGTCGAGTATGGCCGATGCGGCCGGAGTTGTGGTACCAATGCCAACGTTATCCTTTTGGGCAATGGCCACTGTTGCACCGAATAGTACCATGGCGATGGAAACTAGGATGGTGCATTTCAGGAATTTACGCATGATGGAAGAATTGGTTGTTCTTGGCTTTGAATACATCCCGAAGGGTGCTAAAAAAGACGCTCAAAGATATGTTTCTTTTTTAAACCTTCCGTGCTTGATCGGGGTGCTTCGTGGGCTTCATTCTTTACATTTACCGCATGGGTAAAGGGGGCGCTGTCAGCATTAGAAAAGGAACAGGAAATGATGTTCCGGCCGCATACGGACTAATCAAGGAATTGGCACTTTATGAACGGGCTCCCGAACAAGTGACGCTTACCGAGAAGGAGTTGTTTGAGGACGGATTCGGACCAGACCCCATCTACGGGCTGTTCGTGGCTGAATTGGATGACGACATCGTTGGCATGGCCTTGTACTACGAAAAGTATTCGACCTGGACGGGACGTTGCATTTTTCTTGAGGACATAGTGGTGAGTGAAGCCCAACGTGGAATGGGAATCGGTCACCGTTTGTTCAAGGCGGTCATTCAGGTGGCCAAGGAGCGCAACTCGGCCCGCATGGAATGGCAAGTGCTCGATTGGAACGAGCCGGCCATCCGCTTTTATCAGAAATATGACGCCATTCTGGACGGTGAATGGCTGAACGGGAAATTGACCCGCGAACAGATCGCAGCATACAGTTAAATCATGAGGGTATTCAAATTCGGTGGAGCATCGGTGAAGGATGCGGCAAGTGTCAGTAATGTGTTGAGCATTCTGAAGCGCTATGAAAAGGAGCAACTGATCATCGTGGTTTCGGCCATGGGCAAGACCACCAATAAGTTGGAAGGGGTGGTGAACGCCCATTTTGCAAAGGAACCGACCGCCCCACTGCTCGATGGGATCCGTGAGGAACACGCACAGATCATCCGCGACCTGTTCGGTGGCGATGCCGCGCCCGTTATTGACGAACTGAACAACACGCTGGTTGAGGTGGAATGGGCCTTGGACGATCCGGACGGGTTGGACCGCCATTTTCAATACGACCAGATCGTTTCTATCGGAGAAATGCTCTCGACCAAGATCGTTTCGGCCTATCTGAACCACATGGGGTTGAACAACACGTGGGTGGATGCACGCGACCTGATCCGCACCGATAATTCCTATCAGGATGCCAAGATCAATTGGGAGGAAACACGCAAAATGACCACTTCTACCATCGGTTCGGCACTCAAGAAGGCCAATGTGGTGGTCACACAGGGGTTCATTGGCGGAACGAGCGAGAATTTCACCACCACGCTGGGCCGCGAGGGATCTGACTTCACTGCTGCCATATTGGCCCACTGCTCGGGTGCCCACGATGTGACCATTTGGAAGGATGTGCCGGGTGTGCTGAATGCCGACCCGAAGTATTACGACAATACGGTTCTGATCCCCGAAATGTCCTACTTCGATGCGATGGAACTGGCCTATTTCGGCACGAGTGTCATTCACCCCAAGACGATAAAACCGCTTCAGAACGCCAACATTCCGCTCTATGTCCGCTCCTTTGTTGACCCCGATGCGCCCGGAACCACGGTTTCGAACAAGGAGGGGCTGAAGATCGTCCCATCATTCATTGTCAAGCCCGATCAGGTGCTGGTTTCGCTCACGCCAAAGGACTATTCATTCGTTACCGAGGCGCATTTCACCCATATCTATTCGGTGCTGCGCGACATTCGTATGAAGGCCAATTGTGCGCAGAATTCGGCCGTGAGCTTCTCGTTCAGCACGAACCACGATCCCGAAAAACTCAAGCAGTTGGAGCAACGTCTCAGCTCGGAGTATCACATCGGACTGGAAACCGGTGCCGAACTGGTCACCATTCGCTACTATGACGATGAGACCATTGCCCGCACCACGCAGGGAATGACCGTGCTTCTGGACCATCGTACTGCCACTTCCGCACAGTTGGTGGTGAAGTAGTTTCAGGGTCTGTTTCACCCAAGTGTAGTCTGATTCCTTAAGTTGCCGATCACGCCCTACCCGTGTGGCGTGCCGTTCCTTGATCAGGCAACGCTGCGCCACAACTGTGGAGCGAAAATGTGAAGAGATGCTGACCCCTACAGGCCGCATGTTGACGCCAACTAAAGAGATGTCGAGCTCAACTTTCCATTTGTTGAGCTTGACGAACCACCTGAAGAGCTCAACTTTCCATTTGTTGAGTTCAACTAATGAAAAGTACAGCTCAACTTGTCTCCTGTTGAGGTAAAACGGGGTGTCGGGTAGTTCGCCAGGTCATTTGTTGACGTTGACAGACGGCCCGTTAACGTCAACTATCGGGAAGTTGACCTCAACTAATGAGATGTTGACGTGATAATGACCATGTTGACCTCAACTATTGACAAGTTGACCTCAACATCTGATCCGGCAGCCTCAACTTTCCATTAGTTGACCTTGTCGGAAGACAGGTTGACCTCTTCGGGTGTCTGGTTGACGTCAACTATTGAGAAGTTGAGGACAACATTTGATGCGGCAACCTCAACTATAGAGAAGTT
>CAMCFW010000021.1 GCA_945874195.1 Chryseobacterium gleum | reverse complement strand
AGCTGGAATAAGGCGAAAGAAATCAGTTCATGAAGATGTGGAATTCTATTCGGTGCTACGGTCCATAAAGGCCATAGAAGGTTGCGATGTCTGCATATTGATGATCGATGCGACCATGGGGATGGAACAACAGGACATAAGCATTCTTGGTCTTGCCCAAAAGAACCACAAAGGCATTGTCATCCTTGTTAATAAATGGGATCTGGTTGAAAAAGACACCATGACCACCAAGGAATACAGTGAAAAGATCTTGGAGAAATTAGCGCCTTTCAAAGATGTTGATATTCTGTTTGTGAGTGCAGTGACGAAACAACGGATTCACAAGGCCCTGGAAACGGCTATTCAGGTACACAAGAACAGACTGACGCGCATTCCGACCAAAAAATTGAATGATCTGATGTTGCCGATCATCGAAAGTAACCCTCCACCGGCCATCAAACATCATTACGTTAAGATCAAATACGTGACGCAGTTGCCCACCTATTTTCCATCTTTCGCCTTCTTTTGCAATCATCCTAAATACGTGCGGGAAGACTACCGAAGGTTCTTAGAGAATAAGCTTCGAGAACACTTTAATTTCACTGGCGTGCCGATTGCCATTTACATGAGGCAGAAATAGGAGAATAAAAAAAGGGTCAGAATTTCTTCTGACCCTTTTTTTATTGCTTAAAATCCAAAATCATACGCTCTGGAAGGTTCGAGGTGCCGGAATGAAATCGAATGCTTTCTGAATTTCAGCCACTCGATCGACACGTTCCCATCCGAAGAGTTCAACGGTCTTGTAAAGTTTCCCGTTTCTTTCGGTCACGTCTTTGTCTTTATAAAAGACCTCTACTTCCTTCGTCTCAACCTCTCGACCGAAATGTCCGTAGGCAGCAGTTTCAGAAAAGATGGGGTTTTTAAGTCCGAAGCGCTTGACGATGGCTGCGGGTTTCATGTCAAACAATTGGCTCAATTTCTCTGAGATCTCGGCATCTGTCAACCGCCTTCCATTATTCCACACTTTGGATGTTCTGTACGTGTTCACATTCAAACTGACCGGTTGCGCAACTCCAATGGCGTAAGCCACTTGAACCAACGCCTGATCGCAGATTCCGCTAGCAACTAAGTTTTTGGCCACGTGTCGGGCTCCATAAGCAGCACTTCTGTCCACTTTGGAAGAATCTTTTCCTGAAAATGCACCGCCCCCATGAGCACCACGGCCTCCGTAGGTATCAACAATGATCTTTCTTCCAGTAAGACCAACATCACCGTGTGGTCCTCCGATCACGAATTTACCGGTCGGGTTCACGTGTAGAATAACGCGGTTCTTCCATTCTCTACCGAACAATTTTCTGGTTGAGGTTGGAAGTTTCTTGATCACTCGCCTCATAACGATACTGACCACATCACTTTTGATCTGAGCAAGCATATTGTCATCCGTATCGAACTCATCATGCTGTGTTGAAACTACGATGGTGTGAACAGAAACCGGCCTATTCTTATCTGTGTATTCGATCGTGACCTGCGATTTGGCATCCGGTCTCAGATAAGTCATCACTTTTCGTTCTCTTCTGATTGCGGCCATCTCCTGAAGGATCATGTGAGAGATCCTTAGGGTCAATGGCATATAACTATCAGACTCATTGGTGGCGTACCCGAACATCATGCCTTGGTCTCCAGCGCCTTGCTCCTTGTGCAACCCTGCACCCTCTTCCACACCTTGACGAATATCGCTGGATTGCTCATGAAGTGCGGAGATGACGCCACAGCTTTCTGAATCGAACTTGTAGGCAGCTTCGGTGTAACCGATCTTCTTAACTGTAGCCCGAACGATCTCATCAACTTTAACCTTTCCGTCTGCTTGAGAAGAAATCTCGCCTCCAACAACCACAAGTCCTGTGGTGCAGAATGTTTCGCAAGCAACTTTTGAATTTGGATCATGACGAAGGAATTCGTCAAGCATAGCATCTGATATCTGGTCTGCTACCTTGTCTGGATGCCCTTCTGAAACTGATTCTGATGTAAATAGATATGCCATAGTATCGTATTATGATTTTAACAATGTATTAATGTTATTTTTTAAGGAGCGCAAGGTAAAACTTTTATCAAAATCAAAAAGTAGGACTTGTCAGGCAAATATCATTAGGACGTGTGCTTCCTGAAAACCTGTTCCAAGTTCTGATCTTCAACCTTGAGCGCGAGTACAAGTCGGTCATTTTCCCGTGCCCATTCAGACACGGTTCTACGAAGGTCGCCTTCCACTTTCCCTATGAGCCTAAACGTGTTCTCATCCACCGCCTCAACCTGTTGGATTCCTTTAATTCCCTTCAGGCTTTTCAGTTCAACGGTCTTTTCAAACTCCACAAGAACCGACTGGAGCAAGGTGCCTTCATTCAGGTCCTTGACCTTCTTATCCGTGGTTATTCTGCCCTTGTCAATAATGATGACGCGGTCTGAAACCGCCTCTACCTCCTGCATGATGTGAGATGAGAACATGACGGTCTTGTCCTTACCTAGTCTTTTGATCAATTCGCGAATGTCAACAAGTTGGTTGGGGTCGAGGCCCGATGTAGGTTCATCGAGAATGAGGATTTGAGGGTCGTGTATCAGCGCCTGTGCAATTCCAACGCGCTGCTTGTAGCCTTTGGACAGTTGCCCGATCTGTTTGTGCTGTTCGCGCCCCAAACCTGTCACTTCTATCATTTCTGCGATCTTCTTGTCCTTATGCTTACCAATATCATAAAGGCCACACACAAAACCAAGGTATTCCTTCACGAACATATCGTAATACAGCGGATTGCTTTCGGGCAGATAACCGATCATTCTTCGCACCTCCATCGAATTCGTGATCACATCAAACCCATTCACCGTAACCGTGCCCGAAGTGGGTGGAATAAAGCACGATATGATCTTCATCATGGTCGATTTTCCGGCTCCGTTCGGACCTAGAAATCCGAGAATCTCGCCTTTATTCACCTCGAACGTAACGCAATCCAACGCTTTCTGAACGCCATACGTTTTCGTTACGTTTTCAACCTTTATTGACATGACAAGATTTTGAGGTGAAATTAACAATTGACCACCTTGTAGAAAGTATATTTGACCAGAATGACAGAACGATTACCAGGCACCGTAATTAAGAGCACCGGAAGTTGGAGTATCGTGCTGTTGGAAGACGGTTCAGAAATTCCGTGCAGATTGCGTGGGACGTATCGAATAAAGGGATTGCGTACCACTAGCCCGATCTCGGTTGGCGACAAGGTTGAAGTTGGCGTTGAACCCGGTGAAGAGCGCACAGGTTCAATCGAAAAAATACACGAGCGCAAGAATTACATCATACGCAGGTCGGTCAACCTCAGCAAGGAAGCACACATCATTGCTTCGAACATCGATCAGGCACTCATTATCGCAACCGTACATCATCCGCGCACCTCTTTCGGTTTCATCGACAGATTTCTATGTGTGGCCGAAGCCTACAATATCAAAGCGGCCGTGGTAATCAACAAGATGGATCTGAACCGGGATAAAAAGAGCATGATCCTCGTATCGGAGTACCTGGCATGTTACGATTCCATCGGTTACAAGACATTCACTATTTCGGCACTTGAGGAGACTGGGCTGAACCAACTTTTGGATTGGATGAAGGACAAGGTAACGCTGATATCGGGCCATTCCGGTGTAGGAAAAAGCACCCTGATCAACTGCCTCATTCCAGAACTCGATCTAGCCACTGGCGAAATATCTGAGATGCACAGCAAAGGCACCCACACCACCACGTTTGCCGAAATGTTTCAGCTCAAAGGTGGAGGCTTCCTGATAGACACACCGGGCATCAAAGAGTTTGGAATGGTAGACATGCAGAATGGGGAAATTTCGCATTACTTTCCCGAGATATTCAAAGCTTCGGTTCATTGTCGGTTCAACAATTGTGTGCATCTGAATGAACCCGGCTGCGCAGTTCTAGCTCAGACGAACGAAGGACACATTCCGAAAAGTCGCTATTCGAGTTACCTTAGCATCCTTGAAAGTCTGAAATGACCACGTTTTTAGTATCGATAAGACATACGGGCTGGGAGGTAATAGTGGCGTTCGTGCTGGCAAATCTGATAGCGCAGTTCTTTAAAATATGCACTGTTGCCTATAAGAAACGAAGCTTCCGCTGGACCATTATATTTGCTACAGGCGGAATGCCATCCAGCCACAGTTCCACGGTTGTGGCCATGGCCACCAGCATCGGATTGATAGATGGATTCAATTCCACAACCTATGCGTTGGCCGTCTGCTTTGCCACCGTGGTGATGTTCGATGCGGCCGGATTGAGAAGAAACGCCAGCAAGCAAGCAATGGTGCTCAACAGAATGATCAAGGAACTATTGTCACCCGACAGTCACGTAAGTACCGTGAAACTTAAGGAATTCCTTGGCCATACCCCTACCGAAGTGCTGGTCGGTGCCCTTCTCGGAGTAGCTGTCAGTCTTGCATTGCATTTCGGACCCGATCATTTGCATTGAATCCAAGGAAACACCTCATCGTCAAAAATTCCATTTACTTTGCCCAAGTAGCCTGTTCAGCATGTTCACAAAAGAGGAAATAGAAGGATTCGGCAAAAGGAAGGACGTGATCCAATTGGCCAAGAAGAAAGGCCTCAGGATACAGAATCACATCGCCAACCGCGAATATGAGATCGAATTGGCCAAGTTACAGGCACAGTTGGTGAGTCTTCAACACTGGATACACAAACGCAAACTTCGGGTGGCCATTCTGCTCGAAGGGCGAGATGCTTCGGGCAAAGGCGGAACCATCAAGCGATATACTGAGCACCTCAATCCAAGAACATCGCGTGTGGTGGCGTTGAACAAACCTACCGATATTGAAAAAGGACAGTGGTTCTTCAGACGATACATCAGTCAATTGCCAGAACCGGGAGAGATCGTTTTCTTTGACAGAAGTTGGTACAACCGAGCTGTTGTTGAACCTGTAATGGGTTTCTGCGACCGTAAGCAATACGACCAGTTCATGGTTCAAGTGCCCGAATTTGAGCACATGCTTTACGAAGACGGGGTTATCATCATCAAATTCTGGTTCTCCATAACCAAAGACGAACAGAAGAAACGTTTCGATTCAAGAAGAAAGAACCCGCTTAAGCAATGGAAGTTCAGCGAGGTGGACCTGAAGGGTCAGGATTATTGGGACGAATACACCTACTATAAAGAGCAGATGTTTACCAAGACCCACACGAACTTCAGTCCTTGGATAATTGTGAAGACCAACAGTAAACGTACTGCCCGGCTCGAAAGCCTCCGTTACATCCTTTCCCGATTCGATTATGATGGAAAGGAGAGGACACAGACCGTGCTTCTGCCCGACCCGAACGTTATCATGAGGTATTACCGCCATATTCAGCAATTGGATGTCTGACACGATCAAAAAGACCATCGAACTTACAGAAGATGATGTGGCCATTCTCAATTCCAAAATAGGACTGAGACAGTTGTTACGCTATTCTAATGTTAACCTTGAAAAAGCCTTGGAATATGCGCGCTATGATCAAGAACTCAGATTATTTCAGGCTGAAATGGTAAAACTGCAGGCTTGGGTGATGGAGAACGGAAAGAAGGTGGTCATCATCTACGAGGGACGTGATGCTGCCGGAAAAGGTGGTGCCATACGAAGGACCACGGCCTTTATCAACCCTAGGGCCTATCGAGTTGTGGCACTTCAGAAACCAACACGCGAGGAAGCAGGACAGTGGTATTTTCAGCGCTATGTGAAACGACTGCCCATTCCAGGCGAGATCGTGTTCTTCGATAGAAGCTGGTATAACCGCGCAGTGGTTGAACCCGTTAACGGATTCTGTACACCCGATCAGTATTCCATTTTCATGGAGAACGTGAATGAGTTTGAGAAAATGCTTGTGCAGGGAGACACCTTCCTTATCAAAATGTATTTCTCCATCTCGAAAAAAGAGCAACTGGAACGATTCAACGACATAAGAAAAGACCCGTTGAAACGATGGAAGATGAGCCCGGTTGACGAACAAGCTCAGGAACTCTGGGAGGAATACACCAAGTATAAGACGGTCATGTTCGAGAAGACCGATACGAAGCTTTGCCCGTGGACCGTCATTGACGCTAACTTGAAGACCGAAGCGCGGTTGCGTTCGCTGGAGCACATTCTGAAAACCATCCCATACAAGTAGAACAGCAGGTCTATTTGCTATATTCGTTTGACCCAAACCCCAAGTCATGCGGATTATCACCATTTTCATCTTCACTTTCCTCTTAACACAAAGCAAAGCGCAACAGATAGATTGGAATGCCACGGTGCATTCCAACACATTGGAAGACACCTTTGATCTGCCGTGGCCTTCTTGGGTGTTTTCGCATTGGGTCTGGGAAGACGAAAGCACACAGGAAAGTGCGCTTCAACTTGTTGATGAATACATAGCGCACGATATTCCAATAAGCGCCATTATTATCGATTCGCCTTGGGAAACCGGATACAACACCTTTGAATGGGATACGGCCTTATTTCATGACGCCCAAAACATGATCGACAGCCTTCATTCGCGCGATGTGAAGGTGCTCTTATGGATCACTGGCATTATCAATATAGATGAAGGCGCCATTTACGATTATGCCAGAGACCAAGGCTATTTCATGAAAGTGTTGCCATTCGACAGCGAACCGGCCGTTGTGAATTGGTGGAAAGGAGACGGCAGCCTCATCGATTGGTTCAATCCAGATGCGGTAACATGGTGGAAAGGATTGATGCACAATATGTTGGACATGGGAATTGACGGATGGAAGTGCGATGGCACCGATTTCTCGGCCATACAGACGCCTTGGTCTGACGGAGCTGGAAATTTTGTTTCCAGATTGGATTATTCGCATGCTTATTATCAGATCCATTTCGATTACACAAGAGAAGTGTTGGGTGATGATCGCGTGATTCACGCCCGCCCCATCGACAACTACGGATTGGCTGATATTGGTGGAAGTCAGGTTTCTTTCTCACCTGTTCCGACCGGATTTGCGGCTTGGGTAGGCGATCAGGATGCCACCTTCGAAGGGCTAACATGGGCGCTCAATAGCATGTATCATTCCTCAGACATGGGCTACCTATCGTTTGGTTCTGACATTGGTGGTTATCGCGAAAACGACCTTTATCCCGGAATGGGTCGTTCCAAAGAACTTTTCATCCGTTGGGCACAACTGGGCACCTTTTGCGGATTGATGGAAAACGGAGGTGGTGGCGAACACCGACCGTGGATGTTCGATCAGGAGACCGAGGATATTTACCGCGATCTTGTACAGAAACGCTACAACATGATCAATTATCTGATGGTTCATAGCGAATCGGTCTACGCCAACCAACAATCGCTCATGCAGTTCTTCAACAAGATAGATTACAGTTATATGCTGGGGCCCGACATTTTCGTAGCTCCATTTCTGACAGAAGGAACCGAGATCACCGTCAATTTTCCATCGGACGGAAATTGGACCTATGTGTATGATTACAACCTAAGCTATCAGGGTGGAACCACTTCAGCGCTCACAATTCCCTACACAGAATATCCTGTATTCTTCAGAGCCGGAACTTCTCCTCTCGATGTGAAGGAAATGGAAAATGGGTTAAGCATTTTTCCAAATCCGAGTAACGGGATCTTTAATTTGACTCTGAATCAGGCTGAAAACATCAGCATAGAGGTTCTGAATATCACTGGTCAAACAATATATTCTGTTTCTGGCGACTTCAAAACTCATCTCATCGACCTTAGCGGTCAGCAAAATGGCGTTTATATCTGCGTTGTAACAGGTCCAAATGGGGAACGGTCGTTCGTTAAACTGGTGAGGTCGTAAAACATGAAGTATCGTTCCCGCATCAGTGTTGCCATGCTTTTGTTCGTAGCAACGGTTTGTTTTGCACCCATTTTACTTGTGGGAGATAATGAAAGGGAACCCGCAATGTTTATGATCCCGTTCATTGCCCTCACCGTGACCGTAGTTCTTTTGGTAGGAATCGTCTACGAAATACGCGACCAACATCTTGCGGTAAAAGCCTTCGGATTTAATTTCATAACGTTGAATATCATAGAGATACGTTCGGTTAAAAGAAGCTATAATCCACTTTCTTCACCGGCATCTTCTTTGAAACGAATTCTTGTAAATACTTCGAAACTGAATGTGCTGATATCACCGGTCAGAGAAAAGGAATTCCTAGCACACTTGACCACAATTAATCCGAACATTGAGATTGAGGTTTCCGACAAAAACGAATGGTACCGGTTCTGGGACTGGGATATCTAGATCCATTAGGTTGAAGACGCTCCAGATTTCAAGATGCGCGAATAAAGCTTGATGCGCTTATCCTCGGTTATGTCGCGGAAACGATAGGTTGGTGTGGTGCACGGACCTTGAATCTGCGGTCGGGCCGTTCCATCCAGCACAGATCGGATGACCGAAACATAATTCAGCAGCACGGTCTTCGTATTCTCCGCCCGCATCATGTTTGGATCGGGCATTCCGTTCAACGCTTGTTTTTGCTGAAACAGGATACTTCCTGTATCAACTCCCTTGTCGATCAGGTGCAAAGTGACCCCTGCGTGATCGTAATTCTGATTGTAGCATTGCCAGAATTCCGAACGTGAACCCCGATATTCTGGAAGCAGCGAAGTGTGTGCATTGATTGTTCCGAGTTTAGGAATAGCTATGATCCTTGGTTTGATGATGGAAGTTCCCATCACCACGCAAAGGTCTGGCTCAAGCTTTGAAATGGCGGTAACCACCGTGGCTTCGTTCAAACTTGGAGTTTCCAAATAGTCGATTCCTTCAGGACGACCATGAACATTCAGGTCTGCGATAAATCGTTTGACGACTGCTTCAGCCCGCTTAATGCTTTCTTCTTCATAGCGCAAGGCGGCCCGCTGCACGCTGTTCAACTTTAGGAAAGCTCGGAGCATTCTATAGGTCGGCCCCAAAATCGCACGGATTCTGTGAAGAATCAATCCTTGAGAACCTGGAACTAGACCAGGATCCTCCACCACAACCAACTTCAGATTCAAGCCGCTACGCTGAATGAGATGGGCCAAAGCTTGCCCACGGTCAGAATTATTGGTGATGAGGACTATTCCCATTTAGATTAGAAAACGATCGAGAAAACCTTCGCATTCTCCTTCCGAAGTTCAAAGTTCACCTCAACTCCATCAACACAGACTTTTATCTTTTCCAGATTCACACCGTTGGAACTGAAACTGAAATGTTTGCCGGCCAGATCTGAGATCTTCAATTTTTCGTAGCGAATTCCATCAGAAAGAAGATCGATGGTTTGACCGACAATTTTCAAATGATCGCGAAGCACCAAGTAGTCAAGCATGTCTGAAACGGACGAAACCATCGAATGGCCTGCGTCAAATTCAGCACGGATGTTTCTCAGGTCGTTCTTGGTGGTTTCTGGAATATGCGAAGAGCGACCGCCTTTGTCTGATTGACGTTTACCCAAATGAGAATAAACGATGGCTGTTCCTCCGAATGATAACAGTTCGTCTATCCTTGCGGGATCAATAAGCGAATGAAGCCCATCGATATCCGCATCCTTCCATGTGCCGTATCTTGGAAAGCAATACATCTTTCGGCCATCTTCGAACGTGCGGGCAACATATTGCCGGTTGTCGCTCGATTCAGAAAAGCGGGCCGGCATCACAGGTAGATGGTTCAGAACGGTCTTAGCAACCGCCTTAACTGCACTGCCTCCCGATAAGGCCTTATGGGCCATAAAATCCAATTCGCGATCCTGACCAATCACAGATGTAACTGTTCCATTCCAAACGTATCGAATTCCAAGTTCGTGCGCCACATCCAACGAATAGACAAAATTGTCGTAATCGTACCCCGAACTATCGGTGAGTTTGGGCATGGCACCTTTGCGCGTTCCGTGTATGAAATTGCCTGCGAAACTGGCATGATCGATCCACACCTTAGGCGAAATTCCGTGTTCTTTGAGTAGCGTGGCGGCTTCAATGGCATCCTCTCTATCGAATCCACGCTTGCGTCCATGCATATAGTCGCCCCAAGTATGAATGATGTCGTGCGTATGAGCCTTAGCGATGTGAGGATGGTCGACCAGATTGACCTGATCGGGCAGATTCTGATTATATGACCTCACGAATAGACTATCACCGAATGGCAGACCCAGCTCTTCCCAAATAAACGAATGAAGCTCTTCCCAATTCTGAATGGTGGTGTTATCCGGATCATTGGCCATTGCCAACCATGCCTTGAATGGAAACGGATATTTGAGAGCAGTGAGACCCACGGATCGCTGAAATTAGCAATTCGCATAAGCGGGACAATGAAATTGGGCGTGCCGATCGGCTTTCTTAGCTTTAGCCTCCTCTTTCATCATCCATATGCGCAAACTCTCCGCTTTATTTCTTCCTGCCCTCCTCTTGTGGTCGATCAACTCCGTAGCCCAGATATCCGAAAGGCTTCAACGTGCCATAGAACGAGACGCTTCCGAATTCCATCAGATCAGAATCGAATTCAAAGACAACGTGGATTGCTATGCGCTGAACCACCATTTCAAACAACAGCGGATTCCGGTCAACGAAAGGGCGAAAATGGTGATGACGCAACTTCAACAGCAGGCTGAAATTTCTCAAAGCTCGGTCATTCGATTGATCGGGACCGATCTTCTTGCAGAAACCCGTAACCTCCATCAATTCTGGATCGCGAATCTTATGGTGCTTGAGGCCAACGGAAACGCTATTCAAAAGTTGGCGCTCATTTCGGAAGTTGCTCTCATTGACCTCGAAAACTCTGAATTTCTTCCCCACGATCCCATCATCCGTTCCGAAGAAGGACAGCAGCGCTCTCCGAACGGGGTCGAACCTGGTCTTGTGGCCATCAATGCACCTGCCATGTGGGCCCTTGGCTTTACTGGACGAGGCCGATTGGTTTATGATTACGACACGGGCGTATGGCCCACTCATCCTGCGTTTTCTGAACGATTTCTTGCTCATCGCTATCCAATGGAACAATGTTGGTTCGGTTATTTCAGCAACATCCCGAATGGATACATTAGCGACCACGGAACCCACACGTTGGGCACCATGGCCGGACTGATCGAAGCAACCAACGACACCATTGGGGTGGCATTTAAAGCCTATTGGATCGCCAACGACTTCGTCACATCAACCGTGGCAGCGCTTCCTCCGTTGGCCAATATGATGGCCGCCTTTGAATGGGCTTTGAATCCTGATGGCGACATCAACACCACCGATGATATTCCAGATGTGATAAACAACAGTTGGCGCTGGCGTGATGACCCCGACACGGTTCAATGTGCCGGACCGGTGGTCAGTTTGATGAACGCCATTGAAGCTGCGGGGATCGCAAACGTTTTCTCGGGAGGAAATTCTGGACCCAGCAACACTACAGTTAACGCTCCACAACGCATCAATACTTCGGAAGTGAACACCTTCTGTGTAGGAAGCGTTGACGGAAATCAGGCTTTCCCCTACCCCATCAGCAATTTCTCCACCCGCGGCCCATCGCAGTGCGAATACACCGGAAGCCTTTCGCTCGAAATACATCCGGAAGTGGTGGCACCGGGCCAAAATGTACGTTCTGCATGGGGAACCAATGAATTCAGCACCATCTCGGGCACCAGCATGGCAGCGCCTCATGTGTCTGGAGCTATTCTGTTGTTGAAAGAGGCTTTTCCATATCTCAGCGGTGAAGATCTGCTCTGGGCGCTTTATCTCACCGCAATAGACCTTGGCGAAGCTGGCGAAGACAACATCTATGGAATGGGCATCATTGATGTGCACGCGGCATTCGTTCATCTGTCGCAGTCCAACACGCCCATCGACCCCAACAATGACGAATGGGACCTGAGCATTAGATTACTTCCAGATGTGAACGACAATGGCCTGACCTGTGCCAGTAGCATTGCGGCAACGGTGGAGATCAGCAATCTCGGAAACAGCAACATCACTTCGGTCCACTTCAGCTATGATATTAACGGCAGCACACCATCCAATTTCGTTTGGACCGGAACACTACCACCGGGCTCTACGGAAACCATATCGCTACCGGCCATTACCACAACGGCTTATGGCAAACTAGGGCTTACCATCATCGCGTCAATCACGGGTCAACCGAATGAATACGACCATTACAACAACCGCTGGTATTACACCATAAACCGAAGAGAACCGACCGTTCTGCCCTTTGTCGATGGGTTTGAAGATGGATTCTCGCTGAATGATTGGTTTGTTCAGAATCCGGATGATGCAACCACGTGGGACACCGTCAGCACCTCGGGATTGAACTGGAGCAGCTCGTCTGCTTGGGTTGAATGCTACAATTACAGTCCGAGAGACGACCAGCGTGATGGTCTGGTAAGCCCCTTGCTACAGATGCCGAACACTACTGAACCGGTTAGACTACTCTTCGATGTGTCCTATCAGAAACGAAGTTCGAGCATTACTGCACAAGACACGCTGCTGGTAAATGTTTCGACTGACTGTGGAGTCAGCTTTGATGATGAAGTTTACCGAAGATCTGCAGATGAGTTAAGCACCAACGACACCGCACAATTGAATTTCATGCCTGAGTTTGAGTGGGACTGGAGACGCGATTCGGTAGATCTGAGCCAATTTGCTGGAACAGATGTTCTGCTTCGGTTTGAGTCCATCAACCGAAAGGGAAATAACATGTTCATCGATAATGTGAAGGTTTTTGTAGGCAATGCAGAACCTGCAGGTATCTCAGATCCACATCCTGGTGTTTCCCTCTATCCAAATCCAACGGAAGATGTGGTTTTCGTTGAGTTGAACGGACTGAAAGATGTTAAGATCGTGAGCATAAGAAACGTGCTCGGTCAACAAGTGGAAGCGTCCTTTTCACTCAATGCCGACCCCATAGCGGTGGACACACACAGCCTGAACCCTGGAATGTATCTCATTGAAATGTCGATCGGAACTGAGCGTATCGTGAGGGGATTCATGAAAAGGTAAGGCATAAAAAAGGCCCTGATATTTCAGGGCCTTTTCATATAGCGTACGTTCAGAACTCAGTTCTTTGGCTTAGCGCTTGATTCTTTTCCAGTGCTTTCAGTAGCATCGGCTTTTGTAGCTGATGAATGGCCTGAACACTGCTTCTGCTGCTCTGCAGAACAAGCTTTTTTCGCTACGCCAGATTTGCCTTCTTTAGAACAGCAGTTTTTTGTACAATCTGCAGAACATGCGTGTTTTCCTTCAACTTCCGTTTTTACGGTTGCATCAGAACTTGCAGCAACTTTGTCTTGAGCCATTGATGAACCGATTCCTACAAACAGGAACATCGCAATTGTTAATCCTAGGTTTTTCATGATATAGATTTTAATGTTGAGGCAAAGATACCTCGATTAGTGATTATTGGTTTCAGTCCGTACGACAATTGTGCCAATTTATTCTAACGGCCGTTTCAAATGCTGCCTTGCATCATCTATCGGAATCTTTCTCCCTTCGTTGAATGCAACGATGAATGCGTCTTTAAAACCCATCATTCTCAGTTCATTTCTCCTCAGAATTGCATC
>CAMCFW010000020.1 GCA_945874195.1 Chryseobacterium gleum | reverse complement strand
GGCTTTGCACAGAACTATTACCTCTATCGTTCCAACAACGGTCAGTTCTTTCCCATCATCTGGGATCTAAACGAATCGTTCGGTCAATTCTCATCCACCGGAACAGGAAACCTCACCTCAACCGCCCAGAAACAGCAGATGAACCACCTTCTGCACCTCAACGATGCAGCCTTTCCGCTGGTTCAGAAACTACTCAACGTTCCATTGTACAGGCGCATGTATCTCGCCCACTTCAAGACCCTCCTGCTTGAGAATTTCGAAAACGGTTCATACTACACCACCGCCCAGCAACTGCAGGCCACCATCAATGATGCCGTCAATGCAGACCCCAACAAATTCTACAGCTACGCCAATTTCCTCAGCAACATCAACTCCGATGTCACCACAGGCGGAGGTCCCGGTGGCGGAGCATCGCCAGGCATCACCAACCTCATGAACGCCCGTTCAACCTACCTCTTATCCCACAACGACTTCACACAGACAGAACCCGTCATATCAAACGTGGGCACATCCACCACTTCACCGGCCATCAACGATCAGTTCAGCATCACCGCAGCCGTCACCAACACCACAAGCGTCATGTTGGGGTACCGTTCTTCTCTTGGGGCCCGCTTCGTTCGCATACCCATGTATGACGATGGTGCCCACAATGATGGCGCTGCCGCTGATGGGGTCTATGGTGTCAACACCAGCATGGAAAGCACCTTCGTTCAGTATTACATCTATGCCGATAATACCAACATCGGCAAGTTTTCTCCAGCCAGGGCCGAGCACGAATATTACACCGTCAATGCCTTGGTTCCGCCTGTCGGAGACGTGGTGATAAACGAACTGATGGCCTCGAACAACACCACAATGGCCGATCAGGACGATGAATTTGACGATTGGATCGAACTCTACAACAACACTTCTTCGTCCATCGACCTCAGTGGATATTTCCTAACAGACGATGCCCTCAACCTCAGCAAATGGGAGATCCCGTCCGGAACATCCATCGATGCCAATGGCTACCTCATCTTTTGGGCCGATGAAGACGGAACACAGGTCGGTCTCCACACGAATTTCAAACTTTCCTCCTCAGGCGAAACAGTGCTTCTTGTCGACCCTTCAAATCAAGTCATGGATCAGGTGACCTATCCTGCGCAGACCTCTGATATTTCCTACGGCCGTTATCCCAACGGAACAGGTGCTTTTCAGACCATGACCCCTACCTTCAATGGGCAGAACAGTGGCTCCACGGGCATTGGCGATGTGCTTGCTGAAACGCTTTCCGTCCGTGCTTTCCCAAATCCATCGAACGGCACTTTTCATCTCGAAGTGGGCGATGGGTCCAGTGAACAACATTCCGTAGAGGTCTTCGATCTATTCGGTAAGGCCATTTATCGAAATACCCTGACCAACTCACTTTCAATCAGCACCACGGATTGGAATGCAGATGTGTATCTCGTCAGGATTGACGCCACGGTTCTCAAAATGGTCGTGCAGTAGTTGCTTGAACTGGCTGTGTACTTACCTTTCGCCTCAATTATTCCGAAATGAAAAAAGTCATTGCCGTTTCCATTTTCTGCGTCTTCGCCATCGCCTGCGCCACTGTGCCCATCACCGGACGCAAGCAGATGAACCTCTTGCCAGAAAGCCAACTCATGAGCATGTCTCTCACCTCTTACAATCAGTTTCTAGGTTCCAATAAAGTTGTGGCAACCTCCGATCAACGGGCTCAACAGGTTAAGCGGGTAGGAGAGAAGGTGGCCCAGGCCGCCACCCGATACCTGCGCGCCAAAGGTGCCAGCGACCGCGTGGCCGGTTTCAAATGGGATTTCAACGTGGTGGAAAGCAACGAAGTGAATGCATGGTGCATGCCAGGCGGAAAGGTGGTGTTCTATACAGGCATTCTTCCCATTTGTCAGGACGATAATGGTATTGCTGTGGTAATGGGACATGAAGTGGCCCACGCCATTGCCCGCCACGGCAACGAACGCATGAGTCAGGGCCTGTTGGTGCAGGGCGGAGGAATGGCCGTGGATCTGGCCAGCGCCATGACCAATCAAACTGCACAGACCGCAGCCTTATTCCAACAGGCTTATGGAATAGGTGCAACAGTGGGCGCCATTCTTCCATTCTCCCGTTTACACGAAAGCGAAGCAGATGAGATGGGATTGATCTTCACCGCCATGGCAGGCTACGATCCCGCTTCCGCAGTTCCTTTCTGGGACCGCATGGCCAAAAAGGGAGGTGCGAGGCCGCCAGAGTTTCTCAGCACACATCCCGATCCCGAGAAACGAAGCCAGAAATTGGCCGAACAGGTCAAGATCGCCCGCTACTACGCTAAAAAATATCCGGCCCAATGATCATTCACAGGGTGATACATTTCCAATCATGGTATATCCATCACCGGTTATCTTTACGGTCTGGTTTCAAACACATCTCATGAACTATAAATTGATCATTGGCCTACTTGTTGCAAGCGTTTCGCTGACTTCGTGTGACGATGGTTGTGTGCAATGCACTGGCCAAACTGCCGATCAGGAGATCTGCGAAGGAGACTACAATAACAAGACCGACTATGAAGCATATATCAGACATTATGAAGAAGCAGGTGGGGTTTGCGAGTAACCTACCGACCATTCTTGCGGTGGCCTTCATCTTTTCGGGGCTTATCGGTTGCAGCAGGTGCGAAGAATGTGAACTGAACAACAATTCGGAAACCATCTGCGAGACCGAATTCGATAGCCCTGACGAATATGAAAACGCCATTGCCGACCGCGAGTCGAATGGCGCCACTTGCACCGCAAGCGGAGGTATTTAGTTCATTTCGGCAGGATAAAGCAGTTCTTCCAAACGCTCGATAGAACCCCAGCCCAATCGCTTCATTTGCGGTTCGGTCATCATCAACATCAGTACATCCTGTTTTTTCAGTTCTTCCAGAATATTCAGGTCATCGACACTGCTTGAAGGAAAGTTCCAATGTGGTTGAGCGTCTTTAAAATAGAACCAAAAACCACCGTAGGAACAAACGCGATCGCCAAATCCGCTATGCATCAACATGTAATAATAACTGTCGGCTATAACTAGAAAATTTGTTGGGGTAAGGGTAGGGTCCTCACCAAAATACCGAATGGGGTATGCCAATCGTTCGTGCTTGGGGGTAAACAAGAGGTTCATTCCATCAGCAATATCGTTGTCAGCACCACGTGCGGTGTCCGAAACTTCGATGTCGTACCAGAATTTCTGCAATGGCCTGCCTGTTATGGACTGAATGTACCCTCTCAATGTGTCGCAGACCAAAGCTGCCCCATATTCACTCCAATGAATACCGCCCTTCGGGAAAAGAGGGAACTCACTAGTGTCGCTCCATGAGTGGTAAACACTCTTTATGTCGAACAATCGTATTCCGTTCGCCACACCCCAATCCTTGATGAATTGATAATTCGTCATAGGTTGATGTTCACTTCGTAGAAAATCGGAAAGATCATCTTCAAAAAAGCTTCCTTTTCCCGGTGCTAAGGCCATAAATGCTTTGACACCAATGCTATCGAGTCCGTGCTGCACCCTTTTCCATCGTACAAGCTTATCAGTCAGAAACTGGTCTCCTGCAAAATCCTTTCCGTAAAAAGCATCTACATATCCCACGTCAAGCAGCACTCCGTTTTCGCATGGCGAAACTCCATTTGCCATGGCCATGTTGAAGACGCTGAAATAGTATTGATTCCGAAGGCGTATCAGATAGGTGCGTCCTCCCATTTCCTGATTCAGCCATGCTTCTTCTTTGGGCTGATAGCTTCCTTCCCACCATTCATTCCATTTGAAGGTCGGCTTCTGCAACACTTCGAAGGACCCATTCAGCGGCCATGGTTTCAAATATTCGAACACATCGTTTCCCAATGGGGCCCACAATGTGGCCAGTACCAGAGCGAACAGCAGATATTTGAATGCCTTCACCATCAGAAACGGAAATAGATGAACGGATTGAAACCCGAAGCAGTGATCATGCTGAGGCAGAAAACGAACAGTACAATGGCCACCAACGTTTTGAAAGTGGTGACGAAAACTGAATGGCCGGTTTCTGACAACCATCTGTCCTGAAGCTTCTCTATTGCCGGAACAATGGCCAAGAAAGAGAACACCAAGGCCAACCCGACCGTTACCTTGAATTCAAGACTTACGAAGTTGATGTTCAGCCCCTGGCCGAAGTTCAGAAGCGCAAGGTAATAATGAACGGCCTCTGGAAGTGTTTCTGCACGGAAGACCACCCAACCTAGAATGGCCACCAAAAATGTGATGAACGTGCTTGGAATTCGGCCTATCCTTTCGTAGATCCTGCCTAGGAACAAGCGTTCCATCACCAGAAAAAAACCGTGGTAGCCGCCCCAGATGATGAAATTCCAAGAGGCGCCATGCCAAAGACCGGACAGCAGAAAGACCGTCCATAAGTTGAAATAAGTTCGTCCGGTCCCCTTTTGGTTTCCTCCAAGCGGAATGTAGAGGTAATCCTTCATCCATCGGCTTAGGGTCATGTGCCAACGCCTCCAGAATTCGGTGATGCTTGCCGAAACATACGGACTGTTGAAATTCTCAGGAAATACGAACCCCGTCATTCTTCCAAGACCTATCGCCATATCAGAATAGCCCGAAAAATCGAAATAGATCTGCATGCTGTAGGCCAGCAGTCCGGTCCAGGCCCAAGAGAGGGTCAAATCATCGCCCTGCAACGCAAAAGCATCATCGGCCACCTGCCCGACCACATTAGCTACCAAAATCTTTTTGGCCAGGCCGATGGCGAATCGAAAGAAACCAAGCAAACGGTCGTCCACCGTTTCGTGGGCACTTCTGTCAATCAACTGATCTGCTATTTCGTTGAATCTCACGATAGGGCCCGCGATCAATTGTGGGAAGAGGATTATGTAAAGAGCGTAGTCGCCAAAGCTCTTGAGGGCAGCGTGCTTTCCTCGATACACGTCCAATATGTAGCTCAGTTTCTGAAAAGTGAAGAACGAGATCCCGATTGGAAGCACGACCGAGGTCCATTCCAGCGATTCGACTCCAAGCGAACGAAGTACCTCATTGAAATTCCCGACAAAGAAATTGGCGTATTTAAAGTAGCCTAAGAGACCAACGTTCACAGCCACACTCGCTCCGGCCAGCCATTTCCTGTGTTGCGATCGAAGAGAAAACTGCCTGACCAGCCAAAAATCGGTGAGTAGACTGGCATACACCACAAAAACAAACACAGGAGCGCCCCAAGCGTAGAAGAACGTGCTTCCGATCAGTGCAAAGTAGTTCCTTCCCTTCCTTGGGCACAGCAGGTACAGTCCGAAGAATATCGGCAGAAAATAAACGAGAAACAGGCTGCTGCTGAATACCATGATCAAGGGCCGAAAGCTATTAAAAACATTGCGAAGCGGAACATTGCACGGCTTGGCAACATGTGTAATTTTGCCCGCATCAAATAAAATTGAATGGCATCAACTTCAGACATTAAGATCGGCTCTGTGATCAGATACAACGGAGAATTGTGCATGGTAACCGAAAAGCAGCATACCATGCCTGGAAAAGGTGGTGCTTTCTATCAGGTGAAGATGAAATCGATCCAAAGTGGTAGAAACTACGAGAACCGTTTCCGATCAGGCGAATCGGTTGATCTTGCCCGATTGGTTTACAACGAGCTTCAATATATCTATGAGGAAGGCGAACACTTCGTTTGCATGAATCAGGAGACCTACGAGCAGGTTCATATTCCAAAGAAACTGTTTGGCGAAAACGCCAAGTTTTTGAAAGAAAGCATGATCGTTAAGATCGGATCTGAAAGCGACACTCCTATTATGGCTGAAGCTCCCACGTTTGTCGAATTGCTCATAACCCATTCAGAACCAGGTGTTAAAGGAGATACAGCTACGAATAGCATGAAGCCTGCAACGTTGGAGACCGGAGCAGTGATAAGAGTGCCGTTGTTTGTGAACGAGGGCGAAATGATCAGAATAGATACGCGTACAGGTGAGTACGTTGAGCGTGTCAAGTAATCCGCTTGAAATTCAACGAACCGATAAGCGCCACCGATCTGGCTGCCCGATTGGGAGCCCAGTGCATTGGCAATGGCGCTTTTATGCTTACAGGCATCAACGAGATCCATCGAGTTGAAAAAGGCGATGTCACTTTCTGCGACAATGCCAAATACATGAAGAAGGCTTTCGGATCTGAAGCGAGCTGTGTGCTGGTGAATGAGGTTTTTGAAGCGCCTGAAGGCAAGGTTCAACTTCTGGTCGGAAAACCGTTCGATGTTTTTACCGAATTGTCGAAGGAGTTCCGGGGTGATCACCGAACGAATGAAATGATCCATTCTTCGGTTGTCATAGGTGTCGGTACCACCATTATGCCCGGAGTATTTGTGGGTAGAAATTCGGTGATCGGCTCAAATTGTATGATCCATCCGAATGTTACCATTTACGATGGCTGCACCATCGGAGATAATGTGATAATCCATTCTGGAACAGTGATCGGGGCCGATGCCTACTATTATCAGCGTTCGACTTCGGGATTCAAGAAATTGAACAGTTGCGGTTCCGTCCGAATTGAGAATGACGTGGAAATAGGTGCCTCGTGCACCATCGACCGTGGCGTGACGGCCGAAACAGTAATAGGCCAAGGCACCAAGATTGATAACATGGTTCAGGTTGGGCACGATACTGTTGTTGGACGAAATTGCCTTTTTGCCGCGCAGGTCGGCATTGCAGGCGTGGTAACTATTGAAGATGATGTGATACTCTGGGGTCAGGTTGGAGTGCAAAAGGACCTGACCATTGGCAAAGGTGCTGTGGTCTTAGGACAGTCAGGGCTCGCCAAGTCGTTAAAGGGAGGCATCACCTATTTCGGTAGTCCGGTTCGCGAAGCAAGAGAAAAGATGAAGGAATTGGCATTAATAAAGCAACTTCCATCCATCATTGAGCGGCTTTCGAAGTGAACCGTTCGTAGAATCACCTTCCCAAGACAACAACTCGTCACCTTGTTATTACTCTTTGTCTAAGAGTTTGCAAAGCACCTTTCTGCATTCGTACCTTCATGGCTACGAAGAGCACCTTGACCAGCATTAGCAAGAATAAGAACGAGCAGATCATTCTTGAGACACTCAAGATTGCCAATTCTGCGTTGAAGTTGAAAAACCTCAAGCTCAACTCCTTGCTGGAGATCACAAATGCCATCAACAACAACTTTTCGAGAGAGCAATTGCTCAAGATCTTTGAGTTCGTACTCAGAAATCAACTGAACATAGGTCGGCTTTTATTTTACACCAATAACGAAGAATGGGAGCAATCGATTGCACACGGTCTGGTGCGCGGAATGGACCTTCCTAATATGGAGACCGAACTTCTTGTGATCCGGGAGGTTCAGGAAGTGACCAAGGGCAGCGATAAATATTTCGGTCAGTTCGATGTCATTATTCCTATTCTTCACAAGAATGAGCCGTTGGCGTATCTGTTGGCCGGAGATATAAACGAGGATCTGATAGAGAACACTAAGACCCGCCATATTCCATTCATTCAGACCTTGGCGAACATCATTATCGTTTCCATTGAGAACAAACGATTGTTCAAGGAGAATTTGCATAGAGCAGGAATGAAGCGGGAAATGGAGCTGGCTTCGGAAATGCAGAACATGCTGTTTCCGAGTGTGTTGCCTCATAATCAGCATGTGGAAATGGCCGCCTACCACAAGCCGCACCAAGATGTCGGTGGAGATTATTACGATTTTATTCAGCTAAGCGATAATGAAATTGCCTTTTGCATGGCCGATGTTTCGGGCAAGGGAGTTTCGGCAGCGCTATTGATGTCGAATTTTCAGGCCAATCTCAGGGCCTTGTTCAAGCACGAGACCTCGCTTACAGAGCTCGTTCAAGAACTGAATGTGAAAGTTTTGAATTCGGCCATGGGCGAGAAGTTCATCACCATTTTTTTGGCCAAATACAACTATATGACCAGGGTGTTGCAATATGTCAATGCCGGTCAGAACGCACCTATTCTTGTTTCCAACGATACCACAATGGGGCTATCCATTGGTTGTCCGGGTTTGGGCATGTTGGATGAACTTCCCACCATCAGAGAAGGAATCGTTGTTCTAGAGCCAGGATCGCTCATTACTTGCTACACCGATGGCGTGGTTGAATTGGAAAACATGCGAGAACGCGAATTCGGTGAGAACAAGTTGGAATTGATCCTGTTGGATAATCAGCACAATCCTGTGCGCGAGGTGAACGAAAGTATTGTAAGACACCTGAAAACTCACAAGGGGCAGATGCCTTACGTGGACGATATCGCCCTACTCACCACTCGGTTCAAGTAGTTCTTCGTCTTGCTTTTTTGGAGTTTCCACGTGATAGACTTCAATGGCCACTATGGCCGCAATAAAGCCCCAGAACGGTGCGGATGCCTTATCCGTGTCAAGAAAATTGTTCAGAATGCCGTGAATGAGGTAAGTAACCAATCCGAGGAACATACACATCAGATACATTCGATGTTCCTTGTTCTGGATCCGTGGGTAAAGCGTCACTGCATAATAGACCACACAGATGATGATCACCAAGAAACTCAACATGCCGAATACGCCCGATTCGGCCAATGGTCCGATATATTCGCTGTGCGCATTTCCCTTGTCACCGGCATTGGTGCTGATGGCCGTCTTTTCGGTCGAAAGTTGATATGGTGCGTATTGGAACATATAGGTTCCCGGTCCCCAGCCAACAAAAGGCCGATCTAAAAACATACGCCAAGCCGAACCCCAACGGTTCAAACGCTCAAGATTGGAAGCATCTGTGGAAATGTTGGTGATGGACTGTACGTGCTCGGTAATTTCGGCTGAAGAATCTTGCCGGTTCTTCTCCAGTTTCATTACGATCGAGTCCCACGAAAGGAAGAGCGCCACTAGGAAAACTGCTGCCAAAGAGACCAACGTTCTGAACCGTACCTTGAATCGGATAACGAGAAAAACACCTAAAGCGCCCACCAGACTTACCCATGCCGCCCTCGTATAGGAAAGGATCAAGGCCACGGTGAAAAGTAGAAGAATGAACGTGAAGACGATCTTCCAGCTTCGGCTATAGTTTCCACCTACCACAAGCCCCACCAAAAGCGGATAGTACATGGCCAATGCCGCACCATAAGAAGTGTGGTCGTTAAAGAACGGTGACATGACCCAGTGGGCCGGTTGCTCCATGAAACCATACATGCCATGGTGTATGATTGTGTAACAGATGATGCCGCTGAACGAGGTGACATAAAGGCCAAGAAACCACTTGATGTTCTCAAATTTTCGAAAAACCTGCGTGGCCAGAAAGTAAAAGGCAATCACGTACCACAATCTGGATACGAAATACTTCAGGGAAATCATCGGCAATTCGCTCGTGACCGTTGTGACTGCCAACCATACAAGGTTGACAATGATGGCCAGGGTCACGGGATGATCGGCAATCTTCTTATCGAACGAATATTCGGCAATCAGTTTCAGAATAAACATGATCATCACTCCAAAAAGCAACGGGTCTGTTGGTAAAGTAAGACCGACACCGAACCCGATATCTGTGAAGTTGACAGAAAGTGGAGTGAGGAAAACGATGAAAAGCACTAGCTTGTCTAGAGCGAAGAAGGCTAGCAGCACGATGGCCACAACGATCGGAATAAGAGGAGCGTAATAGAATTCGAAAGCGATGAGAATGGCATTGATCAACGCAAAGGCGCCACCGACCAAATAGATCCATTTGGTGCTGATCTCTTTCGATTTCAATGCATCTATCAAGGCTTGTCCCTTTTCAACCTTCGTCTGATTTGGCTACCGTTCCTCTCATGTTCTCAAGAATGCTGAGGAAAAGAACGGTCATCATCAAGGTTCCGATAACCGAAACCAGCACGATCAACCACCTTATCGGATAGGCTTTCTGATCGGAAGTCACCGGATTGGAAATGATGTTGCAATACGTGAGGTTTTTCTCCACGTCTCTATGAGCAGCCTCCAATTGTTCCTTCAAATTATTATACCCTCCTCTAATGCGCCATAGGTGCTCATTCAGCGACATGAACTCACCACCCTTTTCTTTCAAATTGTTGAGCAATGGTTCAATTTCCTTGGCAGCACCCTGTTTGCCTGGGGTCGATATCACTTCAAGATAGCGCTCGGTGGCATATTCGGTCTGGAGCTGGTAGTCAAGAATGCCGAAGTCTTTTCGAATGCCATATAGAATGGCCTCCATGCTGTCCATTTCACTCTTCTTCCTATTCACCTGCTCGTCAAGTATCTTGACCAGCTCCATGGCCTTTTCCTTTTGCAGTTCACGTTCTTTCTTATTGAAGAAAAAGATGACCGAAAGCACCATGTCGCGTGCTTGAACAGGGTCTTCGTCCAATACTTCAATGATAACCGATTCGTATTCGGTCTTTCTATGCGTCACGTTGCTTTGATATTCTCTAACAAGGGCCGAACGGGCCGAATTTCCGGTCGGATCGATCTGATAGGCCTCATATAAATGATACAGATCCACTATCGAATCGAGGATATTGTCCGATTCCAATACCTGAAGCATCTGCTCCGTGGGTGTCTCTGTTCCCATTGGGATGATATTGGCCGGATATAGCACCGCAAACGACTTGTATTTGGGCGCTATGACGAAAGGACTTGAAAAGATGGCAGACAGCACCAGTGCGATCATGGCCACTCCGACCAGTTGCTTCCACCATCTAAGGGTCAATCCGAACACCTCTGAATTACTATTCTTTACAGTCATACTTTTTAGATTTTGGCCTTCGAGGCGTTTTCGTAAGCGATGATGGAAAGTAAGGCAATGATGAAGGTGGATATGACCGAAACCACAACGATCAGCCATCTGAACGGGTCGCTCTTCTTTTCAGCAGGAAAGGCACTATTGACAATGAACTTATGTGGAAGCGACTGCTCAGCATCCACTTTGGCTTCCTGATACTTGGCCCGGAGGTGACTGAGTTGCTCTTTTTCGTGTTCTAGCATGTCTCTGATAGATACGTAAGCACCTCCATATTTACTTAGGATCTTGAGTTGTTCAGCCAGCTTTTCGGCAGCACGCGTGTTGTTTTCTAGAATGGCTTTGGCGTAATATTCGTTGAATCGTTCCGACATCGATTCGTAATCGTTCACGCCCATTTCGCGCATGGTGTTCAGCGAATCCTCCAACACTTTCACGTAGTTTTTCATTTCCATGTATTCCGCCTCGGCAATGGCCATGGCCTTATAGGCCCGTTCCTTTTGCATCCGGTTCTTTACAGAATCTACCAAGGCCGCAATATCGTTGGCCATGTTGGCGGCAAGAATAGGGTCGGTGTCCAACACATCAATCCTAACCGACTGGAACTCAGTTCGTTTATAGGTAATGTTGCTCTCATATTCCTTGAACAGCTTGGTTTCGCCATACTGCTCGGTCGAATCGATCTCGTAATGCGCTCGAAGCTGATATTTTTGAATTACCCGGTTTCTTATTTCGTCCGAATTGAGAATCTGGATAAGTTGCTCTGCCTGTTCCTCTTCACCGAAGGAAAGAAGGTCTTCTTTCGACTGATTGTTCTTGGATAAAAGCGACTTTGAAATGGAAGCCGTGGAGGTCGGGAACATGATCACCGTGCTTTCGAACTTTGGTGGAATGAACGTTGGACTTGACAGAATGGCCGAAAGGACGGCAGATGTCACCGCAAGGATGAGCAATGGTTTTTTCCAGCGAAGTACAAACAGAAGTAGATTGGAAGAATCGAAGTCCAGCCCTTGTTTATTTTCTACTTCCATCTTCGTCATTCAGGTTCTGTTCGGAGCGTGGCAAAAGTAGAAATTTTTCGTACCTACTTTCCCAGCTTCAGACCGCGTAAAACACGGCTCTCTGAAACAAGCGAAAGCAGGGTCAGAACCCCACCTGAAAGACCGATAATGAGACTTGATGTGATCCATTCTGAATCTGAAAAAAGCCATGCAACAAGGACAATAACGAACAGGGGCAAAGGGAAGAGCAGAACTGACAGCTTCCATTTGAATTGAAAGATTCTGAATCCGAGCATTAGTTGTAATGCGAAGCTAAGCGACTGAGTGAGAAGACAGCTGACGGCCGCGCCCCAAGCCCCGTGGGTCGGTATCAGTATCAGATTAAGCACAATACTGAAGATCACCGTTGCCAAAGCGATCAGGTTCAGGTGTTTCAGGCTTCCGTTGGCGGTAAGCAAAGTTCCAATTACGTATACACCGGCCATTGGCACCAACGAGAACATCAGGATTGAAACGATGCGCCCAGCTTCGCTAACATGGGCATGATACATCAACTTCATAAGATCATTGCCATGATACCAGCAGATGATCCCCAATGTAAAGGCGGGTATGATAATGAGTTTGGAGGCCAACCGCGCCAGAGGCACCACATCTTCATTTAGCTTCAACATGCGCGAGAACATGGGGAGCAACAGCACCGCAAACAGATAGGCGATCATGTTACTCGCATCCAATAACCGAAAGGCCTGAGCATAGATTCCTGCTTGTTGTTGGCCGTTTGGAAGCATCCGTTCTATAAGCACGGAGTCGATTCTGCCATAGACGCTCATCAACAGAATGAGCAGCGCAAATGGCAGACTCTGTTTTAAAATGACCCTGAGCATGGAGAAATTCCAGCCGAACGAGAAGTTTTTCCCATGACGCACCACCACCGCCAAAGCCACAGTGGCTGTAATCGAATAGGCCATGGTCTGAAGGTAAACGAACCACTCGATCTGGAACTGAAAGGCCCTATCTGAAAACCACAGGATCCATCCGCAGGAAACGATCATCAACAAACGGTCTAGAACGGAAATGGCGCTGTCCATTCTGAAAAGATGAAGACCAGCAATGTTCGATCTTAGAAACAGAATGAAAGAAAGCAGGAATTGATTGAAGCAGAGCAGCGCCAACATTTTGAGCTGACTTTCTGAATAATTGAAAACCAGAGCGGCCACAGCGCACAGAATGAAATACCCAGCGGCAAGCAGTAGTCTGAGGGCCACAATGCGGGGAAAGTACTTTCCGAGCAGGTGTTGGTGCTGCGAAATGTTCCGATTGTTGAAGTTGCTGATGCCCAGGTCTAGAAAAATGTTGAGGATGAGCGCGAAATTGAAAAGCGCGAAGTAAGAACCATAGGCCTCAGCGCCCACTTCGTTCTGAACGACACGGTCTATGCCGAAGATCCAGAACGGTTTGACCAGCAAGTTGAGAAACAGAAGGAACGCTAGGTTTGAGAGGAACTTTCTTTGCATGGTGCGTGGCAAATCTACCATTTGAAAACGCTTGGCTGACCTGCGCTTTGCGGCTTTTACTACATTGCCGAAGTGCGAATTGCAGTCAATACGAGATTACTCTTAAAGGACCGACTTGAAGGTTTGGGCAGGTTTTCTTTTGAAACACTCAGCCGCATTACAAGGTCGCATCCCGAACATGAATTCTACTTTTTGTTCGACCGACCTTATGATGATTCATTCATCTTTTCGAAAAACGTAATTCCAATAGTGGTCAGTCCGCCTGCCCGCCACCCTGTGCTTTGGCATGTTTGGTTCGAACTTTCATTGCCCAGGGTATTGCGAAAAATAGATCCCGACCTCTTTTTTTCTCCCGATGGTTTTTTATCGCTTAATGCCGATGTCAGAAGTCTTCCGGTGATCCACGACCTGAATTTTGTGCATAATCCTAAAGATTTGATTGCCTCACATG
>CAMCFW010000019.1 GCA_945874195.1 Chryseobacterium gleum | reverse complement strand
CTATCTGATCAGCGAGAGCATTCCCAGCCCAATGGGCGGGTTCCTTTCCGGATTTGCCAGTGATACGAAAGCAGTTTCCGTTCATTCGGAAGTGGAGGGTCAACTTTATTCTTGGGAACAACTTAAGGCGAAATACGACCTTTGAGCCGATGCTACGATGGATACTCATAGGCATGACTATGCCCCTTTTCGGCTTTGCCAAGCAGTTGGATGTGTGCAAGACCTGTGCCTATCCGACCATACAAAGCGCAATTGCTGCTGCCGATAGTGGAGATGTCATCCTCATAAAGGCAGGCGTTTATAAAGAGCATGATCTGGTCATTCTGAAACCGCTGACATTGAAAGCCCAAGGGGGTTGCATCATCGATGGACAGAAAAAGGGCTACATCATTCAGGTGTCGGCCAACCACGTAACGCTGTCTGGACTGACATTGCAGAATGTGGGCGTCAGCTACACAAAGGATTTTGCGGCCATCCATTTACACAAGGCCAAGCATTTTCTGATTGAGAACTGCACGTTGGAGAACGTGTTGTTCGGGATGCTGATAGAAAAATCGGCCCACGGCATCGTCCGAGGAAACACCATCAGCAGCTTGGGCACCAACGAGACCACTTCGGGCAACGGGGTGCACCTTTGGCATTGCGATCATGTTCTGGTTAAGAACAACCGTCTTTCCAAACTCCGGGATGGCATTTACTTCGAATTCGTGACCGAAAGCAACGTGGTGAACAACATAAGTGAAAATAATTTCCGCTACGGCCTACATTTCATGTTCAGCAATAACAACCGCTACTCAGACAACACGTTCCGAAGCAACGGTGCAGGCGTGGCCGTCATGTTCAGCAAATTCATAGAAATGAAGCGCAACATGTTCATCGACAACTGGGGCTCGGCCTCTTACGGGCTATTGCTGAAGGAGATCTATGATGCCGAGATCATTGGCAATCGATTCGAAGGGAACACTATTGCCATCAATGCCGAAAGTTCAAATCGGGTGAACTACGAGCATAACACGTTCAAGGGAAACGGCTACGCGATCAAGGTGGCTGGCGCCTGCTATGCCAATATCTTCGTGTCCAACAACTTCAGTTCCAACGCCTTTGACGTGTCATACAATGGCAAGATGAACGACAACCTCTTCAACGGAAACCATTGGAGCGACTACACAGGCTACGATCTTGACAGGAACGGCATAGGTGATGTGCCCCATCGCCCCGTTAAATTGTTCTCCTACATTGTGAACCGCACACCCGAAGCCATTGTGTTGCTGCGCAGCCTTTTTGTGGACATCATCAATTTTTCCGAAAAGGTCTCGCCCGTTTTCACGCCCGATGAACTGGTGGACAATTCACCCGTAATGAGAATGATCCAATGATAGCGATCGAACATCTTCATAAATCGTTCGGAAAATTGACCGTGCTTGACAACCTTGAACTGCAGATCGAGCAGGGCGGAATCTTCGTTATTCTTGGGCCCAACGGATCGGGAAAGACCACGCTGATCAAAAGTCTTTTGGGAATGGTAGTTCCAGATAAGGGAACGATCTCCATTGCCGGACGACACATTCTGAGGGAATGGGCCTACCGCGATAACCTCGACTATCTGCCGCAGATCGCCAATTTTCCTGCCAATCTTACCGTGTCCGAATTGCTGAAACTGATCAAACAGCTTCGCGCAAAGCCAACGCGCGACCTGGAGCTCATTGCGCTGTTCGGGCTCGAACCCTTCCTCGACAAAAAACTCGGACACCTTTCGGGCGGAACCAAACAGAAGGTGAATCTGGTGCTCACTTTCATGTTCAACAGCGATCTCATCATTCTGGACGAACCGACCTCCGGACTGGATCCCATTGCCATGATCCATCTGAAGGAACTGATCCGCAAGGAAAAAGAGGCAGGAAAAACCATTCTTATCAGCACGCACATCATGAGTTTTGTGGAGGAAATGGCCGATGAGATCGTGTTCCTGCTTGACGGAAAGATCCATTTCAAAGGCTCAATCCAGATGCTGCATGAACAAACGGGGCAACCCGATGTGGAACACGCCATAGCTCAACTTTTAAGGAGATAGCATGTTCAGGATCATGACATACAGCTTTTTCGACCTGGTGCGCAGCCGTTGGAGCCTCGTCTATTTCGGATTTTATCTGGTGCTGGGCATGGCGCTTCTGTTCCTGAACAACGATGTGTCGAAAGCGATCATCACCATGATGAACATTATTGTGGTGCTCACCCCGCTCATCGGGACCATTTTCGGGGTCATGTACTATTACAACAGCAAGGAATTCACCGAACTGCTTTTGGCACAGCCGCTCAAACGAAGCACCATTTTTCTGGGTCAATACCTTGGTTTGGCCCTGTCGCTTGCCGGAAGCCTGGTCTTCGGGCTGGGAATTCCTTTTGCCATTTATGGCGTGGTCGGTTCTGGTGCGTTGGTCAGTTTCATGCTGCTGCTGGCCGTTGGCGCGCTGCTCACCTTCATCTTCGTGGCCTTGGCCTACAACATCGGCCTTGCCAACGATAACCGTATTAAAGGATTCGGACTGGCCATTCTGATGTGGCTGTTCCTGGCCGTGGTATATGATGGACTCTTCCTCATTTCACTCGTATTGTTCGATGATTATCCCATCGACAAGTTCTCGCTCGTTGCCAGCATGTTCAACCCCATCGATCTGTCCAGAATTCTCATCATTCTGGAACTTGATATTTCCGTGCTTCTGGGCTACACGGGCGCTGTCTTCCAGAAGTTCTTTGGAACAAGTTTGGGCATGGTGACCAGTTTTGCGGTGCTCGTGGCTTGGGCAGCAGCACCAATAGGGTTGATCGTCAGACAGGCAAAGAGGAAGGATTTCTGAGCTTGTGATCCGAACTGTAAGGCGACTGTTTTCAACTACCTTGATTGAGGTATGTTAAAATGACATTGGTCAGAAAATTGAAATTTATGTGTTGATTTTCAATCACTTACACTTATCAACACACTTCGGTTGAAGGTGAGATCGGGATTCGCTACGGACCGCTCAGTTTCATGGATACTTTCATCATCAACGATCAAACGAAAAATCCATGGCAAACAAAAAGACCCCTAAAACTGCTGGCAATACAATAAATGCAGCGCCAACATTCAAGTACGATGAAGTGCTAAAGGAGTGTTTGAAATACTTTGATGGCGATGAGTTGGCGGCCACCACATGGATGAACAAATACGCGATGACCGACCTGGACGGCAAGTACGTGGAGCGTTCTCCTGACGACATGCACAGGCGCATGGCCAAACAGTTCGCCCGCATGGAATTGAAAAATGGTTCGGCAGCGGATCTGGGGGCCAGAGCAGCCTTGCTTTCTGAATATGGCCAGCAGCGCCACCCATTGACTGAAGACGAGATCTTCAACCTCTTCCGCGATTTCAGATACGTTATTCCACAAGGGAGTGTGATGGCCTCTTTGGGCAATCCCTACATTCTTGCATCCCTGAGCAATTGCGTGGTCATACCCGAGATACAAGACAGTTATGGCGGCATCATGTACACCGATCAGCAACTGGTGCAGCTCTTCAAAAGGCGCTGCGGAGTTGGTATTGACATGTCCACCATCCGCCCTTCGGGATTGCGGGTGAACAACGCGGCCGGAAGCACTTCTGGGGCGGTTTCGTTCATGGAGCGTTTCTCGAACACCACACGAGAGGTTTCGCAGAACGGAAGGCGCGGTGCGCTGATGATCACCATGGACATTGCCCATCCTGACGTGGAGGATTTCGTGACCATAAAGCAAGACCTTTCGAAGGTGACCGGTGCCAATGTTTCAGTTCGTATTTCAGACGAATTCATGAAGGCCGTTCGCGACAATAAGACCTTTACCCATCGTTGGCCTATTGAGAGCAAGCAGCCCCAGATCACCAAAAAAGTGAATGCCCGCGACCTGTGGAACACCATTATTCAGTGCGCCCACAACACGGCCGAACCGGGCCTCATTTTCTGGGACCGCCAGCACCATTATTCCACATCTTCAGTGTATCCCGGATTTAAGAACACAAGCACCAATCCGTGTTCAGAAATTGCCATGCAGGGCGGTGACAGTTGCCGCTTGATCGCCATCAATCTCTATTCGTTCGTGGATAATCCATTTACGGAAACGGCCACGTTCAATCACCGCAAATTCTGGAAGACCACCTACGAAGCACAGCGCCTGATGGACGATCTGGTAGATCTGGAGTTGGAAGCAATAGAACGCATTCTGACCAAGGTGAAAAACGACCCGGAGCCCGAGAAGATCAAGCAGGTGGAAATTGAGACCTGGGAACTGCTTTACAACGCTGGTAAGAACGGCAGAAGAACTGGCCTCGGATTTACAGCGTTGGCCGATACGGCTGCGGCCTTGGGTCTGAAATTCGATACGGATGAAGCTATGGTGGAAATGGAAAAGATGATGCGCACCAAGTGCGATGCTGAGTTCCAATGCTCCATCGACATGGCCATCGAACGCGGCAAATTCAAAGACTTCGACCCCAAGGTCGAGAACACTTCGGAATTCGTGCAAATGCTTCGAAAGGAATTTCCGAACGTGTATGAACGCATGATGCAGCACGGCAGAAGGAACATTTCAATAAGCACGGTGGCCCCAACCGGCACGCTCAGCATGCTCGGTCAGACCTCTTCGGGCATCGAACCCGTATTCATGACCAGCTACACGCGCAGACGAAAAGTGATGGAGCACACGCCCGAGGCAAAGGTTTCGTTCGTGGACGAGATGGGCGATCGATGGGAAGAGTTCAAGGTCTATCACCCGAAACTGAAAACATGGATGCAGATCACCGGAAAAACAGACGACACGGTCAACCCGTATTCAGGTTCAACCGCGCCCGAAATTGACTGGATGCAACGGGTAAAATTGCAAGCGATGGTGCAGAAATATGTGACGCACTCCATCAGTTCAACCATCAATCTGCCTGAAGACGTAAGCCAGGAAAAAGTTGGCGAGATCTACCTGAAGGCTTGGCAACAGGGCGTGAAAGGAATTACGGTCTATCGCGATGGTTCACGTTCCGGTGTGCTGGTTTCACCTGACGAGAAGAAGGACATACAGGCCGAAAGTATCATTGAAACGCGCCCTCCGCGCAGACCCAAGAAATTGGAAGCGGAAATTGTCCGTTTTCAGAATGAGAAGGAAAAATGGATCGCAGTTGTCGGACTGTTGGACGGAAAACCTTACGAGATCTTCACAGGAAAAACAGAAGAAGCTTTCCACCTACCCAATTGGACGGAAAAAGGCTGGATCATCAAAGACCGTGACGAAGCAGGAAATGCCCGCTACGATTTCCAATATGTGGACAAGGACGGTTACCGTGTGACCATTGAAGGCCTTTCGCGCAGTTTCGATAAGGAATTCTGGAACTATGCGAAGCTGATATCGGGTGTATTGAGACATGGAATGCCACTGCCATTCGTGGTCAATCTGGTGGCGAGGCTGAATCTTTTCGATGAGAACATCAACACGTGGAAGAACGGTGTGGAGAGGACCCTTAAACGATACATTCCGGACGGAACTAAAGCTGATCACAAATGTCCATCATGCAATGATCCGGATGGATTGGTCTACGAGGAAGGTTGTTTGAAGTGTAAGAGCTGCGGACATAGTAAGTGCGGTTGAATAGGCTCGAAGTGTGATCTGAACTGTCGTTGCAATTCCAAAGACCTGATGATCCAATACTCAGTTATCTAATCCCATTAATCAATTCATATCAATTGAGTTGAACGCGTGGCTTCAAAAAAGTAACCATATGAGGGGCTGCGAAACAGCATCTACTGGAAACATAACGGGCGTTTCCGATGAGCCCGACCGTTCAAACACTCTTTGAGAACATCCGATCGCTTGGACCATTGCTCCAAACATACTCGTCAAGCGCCATGCAAATGTTGCGGATGAATGGTTTTCCGATCTCGTTCACTTGAATTCCGTCTTCAGTAATGGTCAGCAGTTCATCTGCCAAATGTTCAGAAAGTCGGTCGGTAACCAACTGACGTTCTTCTATAGGAAGAAATGCGATGCTGCCATTGAATGAGCACATCAGGTCGAGTATGGTTCTTCGAATGGTAAGGTCTTTCTCCGTATGCAAATGGCCCTTTACAAGCGGGATCTGCTTGTTTCCGATCCAATCCAAATAAGCTTCTACCATGAACGGATTCTGGGCCAATGAACTCCACGCATCGCTGATGGCCGAAACCCCAAGGCCGATCAAGGTGTCGTTCTTAGCTTCAGTATAACCCATGAAATTGCGATGCATTTCGCCCCTTGCGGCCGCCACGGCCAAGGCGTCATCGGGCTTTGCAAAATGGTCCATGCCTATTTCCACATAGCCGTTGTTCAGCAGTTTTTCCTTTCCAGCATTGTAAAGAGCGATCTTCATGTGCTCATCGGGAAGATCGCTTTCATCATAACCGCGCTGCGATGGGCTTTTCCAAGGCACGTGGGCATAACTGTAGAACGCTATCCTATCGGGATCGAGCACAAGTACCTTATCGAAGGTATCGTTCAGTGCTTGCATGGTCTGCTTCGGAAGGCCATAGATCAGGTCATAATTGATGGAACGGAAACCGAGCATTCGGGCTTCCTGCGTCACTTTCCGTACCTGAGCGAACGACTGCATGCGGTTGATGGTGCGCTGAACCACTGGGTCGAAATCTTGAATGCCGAGACTGATGCGGTTGAATCCTTTCTTCCTTAACTCGCGCAGATGCTTTTCGGTGGTATTGTTAGGGTGAGCTTCGAAACTTAACTGCGCCTTGGAGCCAACAGTGGCGAGTTCCAGAATTCCATCCATTAGTCTACCTAGATTTTCTGCCGAAAAAAAAGTAGGCGTTCCGCCACCCAGGTGCAGTTCAGCAATCTTCGGCATTTCGCCCAAAACCTCCACATACATTCGCCATTCCTCAAGAACCGCATCAATGTAAGGTCCTTCAACCGCATGGTTCCGCGTAATTCGCTTGTTGCAGCCGCAATAGGTGCAAAGGCTCTCGCAATACGGTAAATGGATATAAAGCGACAGACCCTCGGCCTTGTCCTTAGCGTAACTCGCTACTAGTCTTTTCAGATGTTCTTCCTTATTGAACTCTTCGTTGTTCCAATGCGGAACGGTCGGATAGCTCGTATAGCGCGGACTGGGAATGTTGTATTTCTGAATGAGGTCTGTGTTCATGGCACGTGGCAATTAGGGGTTTCGCCCGCAGAGGTCATCTCCATGTTAGGGCTGATGTATGGAATTCCGAGATTCATCCCTCTAAGGATGAAAAGCACGCCCATGATGGCGAACATCACCGGCATGAGTTTGCGGATGTTGGCGCGCCATTGCAACGAAATGAGGTCGCCCGCCAACACCAGAAGCAACATCATGGGCACGGTGCCCAACCCGAAAGCCGCCATGAAGGCTGCGCTCGAAAGCGGGTCGCCAAGTGCCAATGCCCCGGCCAGCCCTACGTAAACCATACCGCATGGCAGCAGTCCGTTCACCAGCCCGAGAACAAGCGGTCCAACGGGACTTTTGCTCTTGAAGATCCCCTGAAAGGTTGATTTAAGTTTGAGGAAAAGCTGGGCGAATCTGGAGGTCGGGTCGATCTTTCGGGTGATGGTTTTCGGTAGCATGATGAAGGCGAGGATCAGGATACCTACACCGATGGAAAGCCCTTGTTGAAAATTACCGAACATGAGCTGTTTTCCAACGAAACCAACGACCAGACCGAGTATGGAATAGGTAAAGATCCTACCAAGATTGTAAGCCATCCCGCGGATCACACCTGCGAAGCCGTTCCTGCCGCCCATCGGCACCGAAAGCGCAATGGGCCCGCACATGCCGATGCAGTGAAAACTTCCGAGAGCTCCTATGGAGAAGGCGACAAGAAACATTAGTTCACAAACAGGTTTTCTTCTTGGAAATAGGTCTTTCCGTTGGCGTTCCAGCCCACTTTTACGAGGTATTTGCCGCGGGTCAGTTGGTCGGTCGGAACGCTCAGAACCGAATCAACGGCCGCTTCCTCTACCTTGAGGTCCATCTTCTCGTCCGATGGACGGAAGAAATGGACATTGACGGCTGTGGCCTTGGATGGAAACGTCAGTTCAATCGCGCCATCGGCATTCAGAACACTCACTTTCTGTTCATCGTCTGAAGCATTCGTCAATTGCTCGATCCGGCCTTGGTAAGCGATCTCCTGTTCGTAATAATCATCGGCCACTAGGTCAAAATCTTCTCTGAAGGCCATGACCACCATTCCGACCATGAACACGACAAATGAGCTGTAAAAAATGATAATTCCCTTTCCCCAACTCATGAGCTTAGTTTTTAGTGGTTTGGATCGGTCCGATGAAATTGGTCTTGATCTTTTTCAGGAGTCTTTCCTCATCGAAGATCCCAACCGTGACCGAAGTTTTTCTCTTTTTTAATTCATTTTTTGGAACAACAATGAAAAGCACGCCTTCCGATGTTCCTTGCGGTGCCAAGTTGAGCATGTCTCCTACCAATTTCACCTCGCCTGGCCCCTTCACCACTTTTAAGGTCAGGGTCATGTCAAGCCCGGTTTTGTTGATCACCTTATAATTGTAAAGATTGGTGATCGTGTTGTTCTCGCCTTCTTGGAACAACATGCCAGGAGTGCGCAGAACGGTCGCACCAATATCGGCCCGCGTAATGATGAGCGCGAACATGGCCAGCATCAGGATGCTTAGCACTCCTGTGTAGGCTTTCAGCCTCACCGTATAGGTGAATGGCTTTCCGGTCGCGATGGTCTCCTCGCTCTTGTAGCCGACCAACGCCTTTTCGAAGCCGACCTTTTCCATCACGTTGTCGCAGGCATCCATGCAGGCTGTGCAATTGATGCATTCGAGCTGCGTTCCGTTCCGGATGTCAATTCCGGTCGGACACACATCCACACAGGCGTTGCAATCGATGCAGTCGCCTTTCCCTTCCGAAGCGCGGTTCTCACCTTTTCTCCACGAACTGCGGCCCTCGCCCCGCTTGTGGTCGTAGGCAACGATCATCGAATTGCGGTCGAGAAGTACTCCCTGCAATCGTCCGTAAGGACATATGTTGGTGCACACCTGTTCGCGCATTTTGGCAAACACGCCATAGAACACGAAGGTGAACAGCGAGATCAGCACCAGACCGAGGATGTGTTCGGACGGTGGATCGGTTATGATGTCGATCAATTCATCGCTGCCGATGATATAGGCCAAAAAGGTGTTTGAAATGAAGAATGAGATGCCAAGAAAAAGGAAATGTTTCAGCCCTTTCTTACGGATCTTCTCAGCGTTCCAAGGCAGGCCGTCCAAGCGCTGCTGATGCTTCCAATCGCCCTCGATCCAGTATTCCATCCTTCGGAAAAGCATTTCCATGAAAATGGTCTGAGGACAGAACCATCCACAGAAAATGCGACCGAACGCCACCGTGAAAAGCACGATGAACAGCACGAAAGTGATCATTGCCAGGCCGAACAGGTAGAAATCCTGTGGCCAGAAGACCCGCCCGAAGATGACGAACTTCCTTGCGAGGATGTTGACCATCAGCAGCGGTTCGCCACCTATTTTGATGTGTGGTCCGGCAAAAAGTACCACTAGCAGCAAGTAGCTGAGCAACTTGCGCCAATTGTAAAACTTGCCGAACGGCATTTTCGGATAGATCCACTTCCTGTGGCCCCTTTCGTCAAGCGTTGATAGGTGATCCCTGAATGACCCTTCTTCCTTCGTGTTCATTTCACCTTCTTCTGAGGGTGCGGAAAAGCCATTCCGCGTTGCTCAACCAACGATCATTTTGTGGCCACGGCCGAGTCTGCTGCAGCAACAACCGTGGAATCCACTGTTGCCTGCCCTCCACCTTCCACCCATATCTCACCCTGAGGTTCTTTCGCATTCTCAGGATTTGTGCCCTGAAGCGAAATGATGTATGATGAAACCTCTTGGATCTGAACTGGTGACAATTGCGCCTCCCACGAGATCATTCCCTTGGCCGGAACTCCGTATTTGATCGTCTTGAAAACATTCTGGATGCCACCGCCATTGATCCAATATTCATCGGTCAGGTTCGGACCCACCCCGTTAGGGCTGCTGCCTCCCGAAGCCGCATGGCATGCGATACAAAGCGTTTCGAACTTGGCTTTTCCATTGGCTATTGAAGTGGCATCTGTAAGTACAGTTGCCGTTGTTTCATCAACATTATTGGCCGAATTGGCAAGGAATGCGGCCTTCTCCTCTTCGGCAAAGGCCATTTCTGTGTTGTATTCATCCAACTGGGTCGGACCACCTGAAAAGTGGTAGTATCCAATGTAGACCACCCCGAAAAGGATGGTGAAATAGAACATGTATAACCACCAAGGCGGAAGCTTGTTGTCCAACTCCATGATACCATCGTACTCGTGATCCATGAGAATGTCCTTTTCCTGATCTATCGGAACGGCAGCCGAGAGGCTTCCTTCCCAAATGGACTTTTCTGGAACAGCAGCTACGGCTACATCAGCCTCCTTCGAACGGAGTGACCGGATCAGGCTGCTAAGGTTGTAAAGCGTGGCCAAAAGAACCAGCAGAAGGAACAGATCCACAATGACCATGATCCAGAAAAGTCCGTCCGACATTTCGAACAGAGGAGTTTCCACCGTTTCCGCTTGCGCAAAAACATCCATGGTTCCGAACAACAGACCTGTTCCGATCAGGGCAGCGACAGTCTTGGCCGATTGCTTCCACTTGCCCTTCCATAGTTCCTTATCGGAAAGCAGACCTTTGGTGACGCCCGCCACTACCCATATAAGGATGAGCAGCAGCACCGCAAACGATGCAAGCACCCAGAAAACAGCGGTGTCATCGGCATTGACCATGTTTTCCCATGGAACCGGAACTTTCGATTCCTGTGCGTTGGCGCGGGTGGCCAGCAGCGTGGTCAAAGCAACCGCGCTCAACAGTCCTGACTTTTTATCAAACCATTTCATATCTCAGTGTTTTGTGGTTGAAGGTTGGTTGTCGTCCAATGGCATGAGACCCATCTTATCGAAATGCTCTTTTCGCTGCATGATCAGATAGCCCAGAACGGCAATGAAGAATGTGAAGAAGATGATGAAGGAAATGATCGGGAAGATCTCGATCCCGACTATGGTTTCCATGTGGTGTTTTACAAACTTTAGCATGATCCTAGCTTTTATTGGTTAACGGAAACTGCTTGCGCATCCTTCACTTTAATGTCTGTTCCTAGGCGTTGCAGATAGGCGATCAGTGCCACGATCTCTGTCTGCGGAACCACTTCTATTCCATCCTTCTTCAGGTTATCAGCGATCTGCTGCGCCTGAGCATTCAGGTCATCCACCGCGATCTGGTCGTAGCCTTCCGCGTAAGGCACACCGAGTGTCTGCATGGCCCTGATCTTCTTCGGGGTCATTTCGAGGTCAAGTTCGTTGTCGAACAACCATGGATAGGATGGCATGATGGTTCCTGGCGACATGCTTGAAGGGTCAAACATGTGGTTGTAGTGCCAACTGTCGGAAAACTTCGCGCCAATGCGGTGCAGGTCCGGCCCGGTGCGTTTCGATCCCCATTGGAACGGGTGGTCGTACACGAATTCGCCTGCTTTGGAGTATTCACCGTAGCGTTCTGTTTCGCTTCTGAACGGGCGGATCATCTGCGAATGGCAGTTGTAGCAACCTTCCTTGATGTAGATGTCGCGGCCTTCCAATTCCAAAGGCGTGTAAGGCTTCACGCTTGCGATGGTCGGAATGTTGCTGTCGATGAGCATGGTCGGAATGATCTCGATGGCGCCACCGATGGCCACGGCAACCAAGCTGAACACCAACATCTGAATCGGCCTTCTTTCAATGATCCGGTGCCAGCCTTCGCCCTTGTGCGCTTCGTAGTCCTTGGTCAAAGGTGCAGCCGAAGCCTCTTCTTCACGTTGGAAACTTCCCTGACGCATGGTCATGATCAGGTTGTAGAGCATGGCAATTACACCAACGATATAGATGGCACCACCGAACGCCCTTGCGGCATACATCGGTTTGATCTGTGTCACCGTTTCGAGGAAGTTCGGATAGGCCAGGAATCCTTCCTGTGTGAATTCCTTCCACATCAAACTCTGTGTGAAACCGGCCCAGTAGAGCGGCAACGCATAGAAGATGACACCAAGCGTTCCGATCCAGAAGTGGAAGTTCGAAAGCTTGTCGGAATACATTTTCGTGTTCCACATTTTCGGGATCAGGTAGTAAAGGATGCCGAAGGTCATGAAGCCGTTCCAACCCAACCCACCGATGTGCACGTGTGCCACGGTCCAATCGGTGAAGTGGCTGATGGCGTTCACGTTCTTCAAGGACATCAGCGGTCCTTCAAAAGTTGACATACCGTAGCAGGTAACTGCCACCACCATGAACTTCAGTACTGCACTTTCTCGGACCCTGTCCCAAGCGCCACGGAGTGTGAGAAGTCCGTTCAGCATACCGCCCCAGCTAGGCGCGATCAACATGAACGAGAACACAACCCCCAGATTCTGAGCCCAATCGGGCAGTGCGGTATAGAGCAAATGGTGCGGTCCGGCCCAGATGTAGATGAAGATCAGCGCCCAGAAGTGGACGATGGAAAGTCGGTAAGAATAAACAGGTCGATTGGCAGCCTTCGGAATGAAGTAGTACATCAGTCCCAAGTAGGGCGTGGTGAGGAAGAACGCCACCGCATTGTGGCCATACCACCACTGCACCAACGCATCCTGAACCCCAGCATACCAACTATAACTCTTGAAGAATGAAATGGGCAATTCAAAGCTGTTCACGATGTGCAGCATGGCCACCGTTACGAACGTGGCGATGAAGAACCAAATGGCCACATACAAATGGCGCTCTCTTCGCTTAATGATGGTCATCATCATGTTCAATCCGAAAACCACCCAAATGAGTGCAATCAGAATATCGATCCACCATTCAAGTTCCGCATATTCCTTGCCCGAGGTCATTCCCAACGGAAGCGTGACCACCGCACACAGGATGATCAACTGCCAACCCCAGAAGTTGATGTTGCTAAGCGCATCGCTCCACATTCTGGTCTTCAGCAATCGTTGCAACGAGTAATAGACACCCATGAAGATGCCGTTGCCCACAAAGGCGAAGATCACCGCATTGGTATGCAACGGTCGGATCCTGCCGAAGGTGAGCCAACTGGTGAGGAAGTTGAACCAAGGATCGACCATTTGCAGTGCGGCAGTAAGCCCCACCAGCATGCCAATGAGACCGAACGCCATGGTGGCGAAGGCGAATTTTCGGACAATCGTGTTGTCATAACGGAATGTTTCCTTTTCCATTGATCTATTTATTGGTTTCAGTTGATTGTTTATCGTCAAAGAGAATACGCATGGCTGGCGTGCTGTCGTCATCATACTGTCCAGTGCGCACCGCCCAGAGGAACGCCCCAAGGAAACACGCTGCCGCCACAATGCTGATGGCTATGAGGAGATAGATTACACTCATTTCAGGCGCAAAGGAATCTGACAGGCCATGGGTAGCGGGTGAGGATGGTCACAGGGAAAACTGACATTGGTCAGATTAGGCGTGCGAAAGTCTGATCTTAGCCAACAGGGCCGTGCACACTGTGGTGAAAAGAACTATGGTCACTGAGCTAAGAGGCATCAGGATGGCCGCCACCACAGGAGAGAGATGTCCTTGCACCGCTATGGAAATACCGATGATGTTGTAGCAGAGTGAGAGTGAAAGAGCGCCCAGCACCACATTGCGAGACTGCCGCGCCAGTTTGATCATATCGGGCAGTTTATGGAATGATGCGGCCGTGAGAATACCATCTGATGCAGGCGTGAACTGGCTG
>CAMCFW010000018.1 GCA_945874195.1 Chryseobacterium gleum | reverse complement strand
GACCACGCACCTGATCGCTCTGGTCGTTGGTAATGGTCACTTTCAGGTCGGATGGGAAATGATGCTCCTGCACTTCGGCCAGGATCTTCTCGATCTGTTCGGTGGCAATCAGGAGGTTCTCACCAGACTTTTTCACTATGTCAAGCGACACCACCGGATCACCATCTAAACGGGCGTAGCTGGTGCGTTCTTTGTAGCTGTCGGCCACGGTGGCCACATCACGCAGGTACACAAGATTGCCGAACTCGGATTTGATGATCGTGTTCATCAGGTCGTCCATGTTCTCGTATTCTCCCGCCACGCGGATGTTCCTGCGGCTACCGTCCATCAGGATGTCGCCACCCGATATGTTCATGTTCTCGTAGCCGATGGCACTCTCAATGTCTGTGAAGGAAACCTGCACCAGTTCCATGCGGTGTTGATCGACCATGATGTTGATCTCCCGGTCAAGCCCACCACGCAGGTCAACGCTCGAAAGCTGCGGGATCACCTCCAATTTCTCTTGCAGATACTCTGCATGTTCCTTCAGGTCGTCCACACTGTAGTCGCCCGACAGGTTGATGTTCATGACGGGCATTTCCGACATGTTGATGTCCATGACGATCGGCTCAATGTCGAGGTCGTTCGGCAGGTCGGTCTTGGCCTTGTCAACTGCGTCCTTCACATCTTTCAGCGCCTCTTCTACAGGCACATCGGTGTTGAATTCCACGATAATAATGGAATTGTCCTGCACCGAGGTGGAGCTCATCTCGTTGATGCCCTTCACAGGCTTGATCTCCTTTTCGAGCACCCGTGTGATAAGGTTTTCAATGTCCAAAGGCGAGTTTCCGGGATAAACGGTGCGCACGTAGATCTGTGGCATCACGATCTCGGGATACAACTCCTTGGGCATGGAGGAGTATGCGATCAGTCCGCCCAGCGCGATGAGCAGCGTCATGATGATCACGCTGATCTTGTTGTTCAGCGCCCACGTACTCAGCCAATATTCCTTGTCGAGCAGACCGCTATCGGTGATCTCGGGCGTGTTCTTATTGTCGTCCATAGCCAATTGCTAACTGTTAATTGCTAATTGTTAATTGCCAATTGATTCCGTTTTCACCTCATCGCCATTGGCCACTTCGTTGTAGCCTTCCACGATCACGCGGTCAGATGCTTTCAGACCCTCGGTCACCATTGTCATTCCAAGGCTCGACCTGTCAATCTTCACGTAGGTCTTGGTGGCTTTTTCCTTGCCGTCAACTGATTGAATCGTGAACACATAGTCGCCCTTACCGTCCTTGCTCACACATTTGGCTGGAACAACCAAGGCTGAATCAGCCTCGAAATCCTTGATGCGGATGGTGGCGATACCGTTCGGCTTCAACAGTCCATTGCTGTTATTCACGAAGGCTTCAACTTGGAAGGCACGGTTGGCTGGATTGATAATGCTGCTCACCGTGCGGATCGGAGCTTTGATGGCAAAACCGAACGAAGGGAAGTCAATGTCAACGATGCTGTTTGTCTTCACCGCTTGAACATAATTCTCAGAAACATCGGCCTTTACACGCATTCTGCTCATGTTGACCACCGTAAGTAATGGCATTCCCGGTGCGGCCAGTTCGCCTTCCTTCTGATAAATTCGGTCAACTACGCCTGCGAATGGCGCACGGATGGTGGAGAGGTCGGCCTGAGTGGCAACGCTTGCGCGCTTCTTCTGCAATTGTTCCAAGTTGTTCTTGGCCTCCAAGAATTGTATCTCGGAACCAATTTTTTGTTGCCACAGGCGGCTCTGGCGGTCAAATACGGTCTGTGCGAGCACGATGCCGTTATCGATCTCCTCCAGGCTTTTCTGAATAACGCTGCTATTGAGTGTGGCAAGGGTCTGTCCGGCCGAAACGCGGTCGCCTTCTTTTACATTGATCTTCTTGATCTGTCCGCCCATTTCGGTGCTGACATTGGCGATCTCCTCGGCCTCAATGGTCCCGTTCACCTCAAAGAAGTGTTCGAATTTCTCGGGAGCGATGGTTTTCGTCACCACAATAAGGCGTTCGTCCTTGGCGGTGGTGTAGCTTGAATCGACCGCCAGTATCTCGGCCTCCATCTGACGGATCTCGTTCTCCAACTTGGCGAGTTCGGTCTTCTTGGCCTCCAGTGCTGCCTTTTTTTCATCGATGGTCAACTCTCCTCCGCAGGAGCTCAATCCAAGGATCACGGCAATTGTCAAAATGTTGATTCTCATGATTCGGTGTGTGATGGTGTTCCTAATTAGTTGTTTTCAAGTACTTTTTTCAATTCGAGTTTGGCGTCCATGGCCGAAAAGAGCGTGCTGATGTATTCGGCCTGTGCCGATATCAATTGGTTTTCGGCCGTGGTCAGTTCCATGCTGGTGGCAAGTCCTTCGTTGTAGCGGATCAGGGTCTTGTCCTTGATGCGCTTGGCCAGGTCAATGTTCTTGGCGCTTGTTTCCAATTGCTCCAGTGACGAAGTGAAACCGTCCTTGGCCGTGATGCTCTGTAGGGTCAGCGCCTGTTCAAGGTCGGCCAACTTGTTCTTGATCTTCTGTTGTTCCAACTTGGCCTTGTTGATGGCCGACAGCCCACCGAGGTTGTCCCATATTGGAACGGTGAGCTTGACGCCCCACAGGGTTTGCGGATACCATGATTTGTCCGTGTCGAAAAAATCGAAGGAATTGCGGAAGGCCTGGTGCTTGTAATCGAAGAACGCGATCAACCGAGGGTAGTACTGCGCTTCCTGCAATTTTACCAGATATCCGTGCATCACCACATCCTGTTTCACAAGGTCGTAGGCAAGGTTTTCTTCCAATTTCAGTTCCTTGGTAAGGAGTTCTTCAGCAGACTGGAGCCCCCAAAGTGTTTCCAGGTCGTCTTTCAAGATTATCGGGGTCTTCACGGGCATTCCCATCTGGTACTTCAGCAGGTTGAGCGTTGCTTCGTGCTGGCGCTGGGCCATTTTCATGCGGTTGTTCATGGAATTCATTAGCAGTTCCAATTGCTCCACATTCATTTCCTCCGTAAAACCTTCCTTGAAAAGCTCCTTGGTCTCATTAAGGGTCTTCTCCATGCTCGTAATGTTCTCCTTCAGCAACCGGACATTCTCCTTTGCCACCTGCGAAGTGTAGTAGGCCTCGGCAATGATGACCTCCACCTCGTTCTGGGTCATTTTGGCCATGTCACGGCTCAGTTTTTGAAATCCCCTTGCACCCTTAACCCCTACGATATAGGAACCATCGAACAGTTGAAGTCCCACGTTCACACCCGCGTCCATCGTGTACTTCTGTCCGAACTGCAGCTCTGTCAACTCACCTGCGGGGGCAAGAGGATTGAAGGCTGAAGCATCGAACACGGAAGTTGGCAGGTCGATGAAGTTGGTGAAGTTGACGCTTCCGTTCACGATCGGCAGTCCCTTCGCTGCCTGTATCCAAACATCCTTATCGGCCTGGCTGACCGCTATTTCGGCAGTTTTTGACTTCTGGCTGTTTTTCCAAGCATAACCGATGCAGTCCTGCACGCCCAATTCCATCGGAGCAGAAACTTGCTCGGTAGGTTCTTGGGCCATGCCCAAGTTTGGGATCAGAATGGTGAATAGGATAATGAGCTGATTTCTCATAGATCAAAAAATAGGGTTCTGTTGATTAAGTGCTTTGAATTTGTCCTGGAGGTAAAGGATGCCTTTCTCACTGGCAATGCCCCTTATGTGGTAGCGGATGGTTTCAATGTATATCTGCGTGGCGTTGAACTGTGCGATAGGGAAGAGGGTCTGATCGAAGCATACGTCCATTCGGCCCACGTATAGACCCGAAATGATGTCCACGTTCACATTCTCGCGATAGAGGCCCTGAACTATACCATCGTTCATATTTCGACTGAGCATACCACGTACGGTCTTCATCTTGTAGTCCACGAACATCCGATGTGCCTTCGGGTAATACTTCTCAAGGTCGTAGAGCACACTCGGATGCATGCTGGTGAGCGTTTGGGTCACGTGTTGCGCTATCTTGAACATCTCATCGATCGCGTTGTCCGACTCGGAATGGATCTTTTCCATCACCTCCTCATCTGCCTTCAAATGGCTTTCCATGATGTTCTCCACGAGTTCGGCCTTATCGCTAACACACTGATAGAGGGTCTTTTTGGAGATGCTAAGGTGACGGGCAATGTCGTCCATCGTCAGACTGCGCATGCCATATTGCATGAAAAGGACCTTTACTTGATCCAATATCTGTTGGCACTTCATTTCCATGCCGCGAAAGTAGTATGAAAAAACTGCGGAAACGTTTTTTAGAAAAATAGTTTCCAAAGTTTACAATTTAGAAACATACATGATAGCTCAAAGCACCTTCTGTGCTCAATTTCTACGCTTCACCGGTCCACCTTTTGTCATTTAACTGCCCATTAGCCTGTTCCAATAAATGATACATCTATCTTTGCGCCCCTGAAAACAACAGTATGGAGAGTATTAAGGAATTATTGAACACCGACAGATTGGACCGCGAGGTGACCGTCAGAGGTTGGGTACGGACAAAGCGCGGCAATGCCTACGTCAATTTTGTGGCGATGAACGATGGTTCGACCGTCAATACTATTCAGTGCGTGTTCGATATGGCGACTTTTTCGGATGACGACCTGCGCACCGTTACCACAGGGGCCTGTGTGTCCATCATTGGGCAGCTCGTTGCCAGCGAAGGCAAAGGGCAGGTGGTGGAACTGAAGGCAACTTCTCTGACTGTTCATGGTGTTGCCGACCCTGAGAAATTCCCGATGCAGCCCAAGAAGCACAGCTTGGAGTTCCTGCGCGAGAACGCCCACCTGCGCATGCGTACCAACACGTTTGCATCGGTTTTCCGCGTGCGCCATTCACTCACATTCGGCATTCACAAGTATTTCAACGACCGTGGTTTCTTCAACGTGCATTCACCCATTCTGACCGCTACCGATGGCGAAGGGGCAGGGGAGATGTTCCGTGTTTCGACCCTCGATGCGAAGAAACCACCGCTGAACGAAGCGGGTGAGGTTGATTTTTCGAAGGACTTCTTCGGCAAACAGACCAATCTGTGTGTGACAGGTCAGTTGGAGGCCGAACTTGCCGCCATGGCCTTATCAAAGGTCTATACCTTCGGACCCACGTTCCGAGCGGAGAACAGCAATACTTCGCGCCATTTGGCCGAATTCTGGATGATAGAGCCCGAAGTGGCCTTCTGCGATATTCATGGCAACATGGACCTTGCTGAGGATTTCCTGAAGGAAGTGATCAAGTATGTGATGGAAACTTGTCCGGACGACCTCAAATTCCTCAGCGACCGCATTGCTGAAGAGGAAAAGGCCCTGCCAGCAGATAAGCGTCAAGCGATGGAACTGTTGGAGAAACTGAAGTTTGTGGTTGGCAACGACTTTGCACGCATAACCTACACCGAAGCGGTGGACATTCTTCGCAACAGCCAACCTAACCGAAAGGGCAAGTTTGAATATCCGGTGAATGAATGGGGCGTTGACCTGCAGAGCGAGCACGAACGTTTCCTTGTGGAGAAGCATTTTCAGAAACCAGTCATCATCACGGGCTATCCGGCCAAGATCAAGGCGTTCTATATGAAGCTGAATGAAGACGGAAAGACTGTTGCGGCCATGGACATTCTGTTCCCCGGCATTGGCGAGATCGTGGGCGGTTCGCAGCGCGAGGAACGCTACGATGTGCTGCTACAGAAGGTGAAGGACTTCCATATTCCGGAAGAGAGCGTTTGGTGGTACTTGGACACCCGCAGATTCGGCACCGTTACCCACAGCGGTTTCGGGCTTGGCTTCGAACGCCTGATGATGTTCATTACCGGAATGACCAACGTACGTGACGTGATCCCTTTCCCACGCACTCCGAATAATTGTGAGTTTTAGGCAAAAGACGTAAGTCATAAGAAGGTAGTCGGCACTTACGCCTCACCAATTATACATGTTACCGAATTGATGAGCATCCGAGTTTGCGACCCCCTTAAGTGGTGATCACGGTTCGCAGCCGAACTCCATGATGCTTAGGTTGGCCAAAAGAAGGCCTTTCGGGTCGCCAATGTCAAGCCATTCACCTTGCAGTTTCACTCCGTTCAAACCCTCTGAATCTAAAAGGGATTGCATGGCATCGGTCAGTTGACTTTCTGAGTTTATACCGGAACTGGTCTTTTCGAGATGCTGAAAAATAGCAGGTCCGAAAACATAACGGGCACAGAACGCAAGATTCGAATTGGTCTGGTCTTCCGAAGGTTTTTCCATCACTCTAGTTCCGCAGAAAACGTCATTGGCCAACTCTGTCCCTTCGAATATGCCATAGCGGTGGATGAGACATTCTTCCACCGGCTTCAGTCCGACCACCGAACGACCGTGCCGGTGAAATTCGTTTACTAGTTGTTTGGTGAAAGAATGACAGTCATCGGTCTGAATAATGCTATCCCCGAGCAGAACAGCAAAGGGCTCACTGCCGACAGCGTTTTTGGCGCATAGTAGAGCATGGCCCAAGCCCTTCTGTTCGTGCTGATAGACCGGGGTGATCTTGACCATATTCCAGATTTCTTCCAAAAGCCTAAGGGCCTCATGACCGTGCTTGGTCAGCAGTTGCGCTTCCAGTTTTCGGTTTGGGCGGAAGTATTCCACCAGACTTTCCTTGCCTTCGCTTATCACTAGAATGACCTCTTCAATGCCTGCTGCCACCGCTTCGCGCACCACGTACTCTATAATGGGTCTACCGTTTACGGGCAGAAGTTCTTTAGGCATTATTGAAGTTAGGGGAAGCATGCGGGTATCGAAACCTGCTGCAGGTATTACTGCTTTTCTCACTTTCATTCCTCGTAAACGATTTCAGGAAGCAATATGTTCACTCGGTGCTTCCTGAGGTCCGTCCGAAGTTTGTTCAACATCTTTTCGTCTTCATACATGCCGATGATTGCCCCTCCGGAACCACAGAATTTGGCACTTGCACCCGACTTTCGGGCCAGCATCACCAGTTCAACTTGTTTGGGGTGAAGCGTGGTGAGGGCATTCCTTGTATCGAAATTCTCGTTGATGCAACTGTTCATGGTATGCATGTCGTTGTTCTCCAATGCCTGTCTGAATTCCAGCGTTAGGCGTTTCCACGTTTCAACTGCTTCCAGCATTTTAGTATCTCCTGCATTGAAACGTTCGCGCAGATTGCTGTGCGTCTTTTCCGAACCCTCGGCCAAGGTGTCAGAATAGGCGATGTAGATGTTCTTCAGTGGCCTTTTCAACTTCTCATATTTTCCGTGAGGATTGGTGTTGAAATGACTTGCGTCAAAATCCATGAATACCGGATAGTTGTAGGCCTGTGCCACGCGGTCTTGCAATCCGGCCGGAATGCCGAGTTCTTCGGTCTCCACGCGCCATGCTAGGTTGGCCAACAACCAAGGTTCCATTTTCACACCATACCATCCGCCCAACGCACGCAAACAGGCCGATATGATGGCACTTGATCCAGACAGGCCAAGCAGCACTGGAATGTCGGTGGTGTAACTTAGCCTGAAACAACGGTCGTGAAGTTTGATTTTGTGCTCCACACAATGGTTTGTGAAGACCAGAAGCGTGGCCTTCAACAGACGGATGCCTCCATAATAACCCATAGTGCTCACGGAAGCACGGAAGTCGTTCAGATCCTTCCAACGCTGATGATCAACCAGCCCTGGCAGCACCTCAATTTCAGTGTGTTCTTCCAACATGACATGCGCACGGAAATCGCTGAACACGAACGAAATGGTCATGCCTCCGAATCCATCTGACGGATTGCCGATGAGCGCTGCTCGCGGATATGCTATTCCCATTACACCTCTTGCCATGCGGCAAAAATAACTGAATGCTGAAGCTTGTACATGCAAAGCGATCCATTTGTTCAGGCTACTTACATTTGACGCACATCAACAAACTGAATATGGGACGTTTCTTTTATTGGTTGGCCAACCTGCTCTGGTATAGATGGGGCAAATGGAAGGTGGTTTCGCAGGTTCCTGCGGGCATAAGGAAGGCTGTGATTGCGGCAGCACCACATACATCGAATGAAGATTTTCCGGTGGGTATTGGGGCATGGTACACAGAGAATAAATCGGCCAGTTTTATTGCCAAAAAGGAACTGTTCAAAGGTACAATGGGTTTTATTTTCAGATCAACGGGTGGAATTCCCATCGATAGGGCAACAAGCAAAAACATGGTGCAACAAGTGGCCGACATGTTCAAAGAGCGCGATGAGCTTTTTCTGGTGATAGCCCCAGAAGGTACAAGGGCTTGGAAACCTAGATGGAAGACCGGATTCTATTACATGGCAAAGGCTGCCAATGTGCCTATTATTCTGGCCTACATGGATTTTGGAAAGTGCGAGGTCGGTCTGGGCGATTTGTTCTATCCTACGGATGACGAAGCAGCAGATTTCAAGTACATCGAAGATTTTTATTCCAAGATCACTGCTGCAGAACCAAAGAACTACAATCCGAAAATGACAGAGGAATCCAATCCCTAATGGAACGCATCGGCCCAATGTTCCCGAAAGAGATCGAACAGGCAGAAAGGCTGGTCAGACTTATGGACGACCAGTTCCGGATACCTGTTCTGAACATTCGATTCGGGCTCGACCCACTTATTGGGATCATTCCTTGGTTGGGCGATGTGGTGTCATTTGCCATTTCCATCCTCATTCTCAAGTCTCTTGTTGATGCTGGTTTTCCGCGTAAACTAATTGGCAAACTGATAGGCACCATGGTGCTCGACCTGCTGATCGGTGCCATTCCAGTGATAGGCGATGTATGGGATCTCTTCTTTAAAGCGAATCGAAGGAATTTGAATCTGGCCAAGAAGTATTTCGAATCTCAGAGCGGAAAGTAATACGGATCATCGCCATCCCACCATCTATAATCCATCACGTTAGGCCATTGAGGGTCTATCATTTCCGATTCCCACTGGGCATGAAGTTTCATCATTTGCTTCACCACTTCGGGTTCTTGGTCGTAAAGGTTGTGGCGTTCTTGCTTGTCATTTTTCAAATCGTAAAGTGCCCGGTTTCCACTTAACTGGTCGGTTATCAATTTCCAATCGCCCCATCTTACGGCCCGGTTATACCCCGAACGCCAATAAAGCATTTCGTGCAGTGGCTCGGCCAAACCTTTGACCAGAACGGGCAACAGTGAAACACCATCTATCGGCCTATCCTTCATGGGGGCAATCCCGGCAAGTTGCAACGCAGTAGAGAACACGTCCATTGAAACCACGGGATGATCATGCTTGCTTCCTGGGGCAATCATTCCATCCCATCGCACCATGAACGGAACGTTGAGCCCGCCTTCAAAATTGGTGAACTTGCCACCTTTAAGTGGGGCATTGTCCGTTGCGCCCGTGTAGGTTGCTCCGCCATTGTCGCTCAGAAAGAAGATTATGGTGTTGTCCATGAGTCCGGCTTGTTCCAAATGCCCGATGATGCTGCCGATAGCGTCATCCAATTGCCATATCATGGCGTTATAGACCCGCTTATTGCGGTCTTCAATGTGTGCAAGCCTGTCGTAATAGGCCTTGGTGGCTTGAAATGGAGTATGGGGTGCCAAGAACGGAACATAGAGGAAAAAAGGGCCATCCTTGTTCTCGTCTATGAACTTGTTGGCCTCTTGAGCAATGCGGTCAGTGAGGTAGTACTTCTCATCGATCACAACATCATTTCTACGTATGGCGCAATTTCCCGTGCGGCCCTTTCCCCAAATAAATGGGTCTGAAAAATCGGCATGACGCTGGTTGATGATATTGGCATCGCTCGTATCGGCCATGTAAAGCGAATAAGCCTCGTAGAATCCATATTGCTGATCGAAGCCGCGGTTGCTGGGAATGGCATGTTCGCCACTACCCAAATGCCACTTGCCGGTGATACCGGTCCGGTAGCCTCTTTGCTGAAGGATCTCGGACAACAATACTTCCGAAGGTGGCATCCCAATCTTCACTATGTCCTCAAAAGCCGGAAAGTCGACCTGATCAGCTACTAGCCAATCTCCTTTAGCGATGAAATGCTTATAAACGAACATCTCGATCCTGTTTTTCGGATAACGGTCGTGTGGTTGATATTCAAAGCCAAAACGCTGCTGATAGCGTCCGGTCAGCAGTCCGGCACGCGATGGCGCGCAGATTGGTGAAGTGATGTAGCCTTCAGAAAAGGTCATTCCCTTTAGGCCTATCGAATCGATGTTGGGTGTTTGGATAGGAGGAGAGCCGTAGAGCGAAATATCGGTCTTTCCAAGGTCATCGGCCAGGATGATGATGATGTTCGGCCGCTTGATGCTATCGGGAATTATGCTGCTCAGATATTCCGTTTTCGCATCAATTTTCTGTCTATCGAAAGCGATCTCAAACTTTTTGGAAGTTAGCGGCCAAAACCCAAGGACCAGTAGAATGCCAAGGAGAAGAAGAATGGACAAAAGAAAATGGCTGCGCTTCATGCGCTAAACATACCTAAAGAAGGATCATTTCAATTGACCCACATCCCTAATGAGTATGCTTGCTCGGTCGAAATTGATGAGATTCTCCTTCTTCAGTTCGTTGAGCACGATGGTCACAAGTTGCCTCGATGTGCCGGTGATGTTTGCCATGTCTTGATGAGTAAAACCATGGCGGATGAGTGTTTCATCTCCGAATTTCTTACCATTCTTTTCGGCCTGTTCCAACAGAAAACTTATGATGCGTGTTCGGGCATCCTGAAAAACCATTTGTTCCAGTCTTTTTTCAGAGCGGGCAATCCGTTCTCCCAACTTCTCGATCATTTTAAGCCCCACCATCGGATTCTTTTTAATGAGCTCGCGGATGATCTTCACAGGAATTCGAAGAATCTCCACCTCACCTCTCAGACTTGCAGCAAAATCTGGTCGTTGTTCCAGACCGGAAAGCCCAAGTTCCCCGAACATATCGCCCGAATAGAGCACGTTCTTGATCACCTCTTTACCATCATCACTCAGTGTTCCGGTTTTCACAACACCCTCTGTTACGAAATACACCCAATCAGCATGTTCTCCAGGTCTGTATATGAAACTAGCGCGTGGATAACTCTTTACTTGAACATAGCGCAACAGGAATTCCCGCTGATCGTCAGGCAATCCGGATAGGACAGGCACCTTATCAAACTGATCGTCTTCCGCTATCATCTGTCAGCTATTGTACAATATTCCAAATGTCATGTATCATATCTGCAATCAACTAGAAACTTGTCTCATCCATTGTTGATCATGTTGCCTTCCCAGCGTTTTTAACACATTTTCTGCCATTGCCTTTTTCGATCTTATAAAGCGTTGATAGCTATTGCTTTATTTTGCCGCCTAAACCCTATAAAACCAATATTCTAATGAAAGCATTGAAAATTTTCGGATTCATACTTATCGGTCTGCTTGGAGCCTATTTGGTGGCGGCCGTTGTTGCCCCTTCCTCGGTGGTAATCGAACAGTCCATAACCATTAACGCAACTCCGGCCACGGTGTTCAATCAGGTCAACTGTTTCGACAAATGGCCAGGTTGGAGTCCTTGGAACGCCATGGATACAGCCATGACAAATGAATATTCTGAAGATCCTTGTGGATTGGGTGCATGGAATTCATGGACGGGAGAGAAGACCGGACAGGGAAGACAGACGAATGTTGAGGTCATTGAGAACGAATACTTGAAGTCGACCTTGGTTTTCGGTGCCGATACCACTCCTCAGATCTCAGAATGGAAGTTTGAAGCGGTTGAAGGAGGCACCAAGGTTACTTGGAACTTCATCGGTTCAGAAACCCCATTCTTCAAACGCCCAATGAACCTTATCGGAAAGCATTTCCTGACCGAAGCCTACATCAGCGGTCTTGCTTCGTTGAAAACGGTTGCTGAAGCTGCTCCTGCAGTGAAAGAATATGTTTACGAGATAACAGAAGTTGAACTGCCAGAGGTGAAATATCTTTTGATCTCTGCCGATGTGAAACCTGCGGATATCGGTCAGTTCTATGAAGCCAACTTCGGAAAGATCGTGGAATATGCCGGTAAGAAAGGAGCTGTTGTGAATGGTCATCCTTCAGGACTTTTCTACAATTGGACCGATACGTTGGCCAAAATGTCGGCCGCCATTCCGGTTGATAAGGAAGTGGAAGGAAACAAGGAGATCGAATTCAGGGCTGTTGCAGGAGGCAAAGCGCTTCAGATCAATTATTATGGAGCCTACGACAAATCGGAGGCTGCGCATTACGAAATGGATGATTACATGACAGAGAAAGGCCTTCAACTTTCAGGGGCTGTGCGTGAAGTTTATGTGACCGATCCTGTTAGCGAGCCAGACACTAGCAAATGGTTGACCGAGATCATTTATCCTGTTATTCCGATGTAATAACGGGATCATAATTAGCATTAGAAAAGGGGGCGACAGCCCCCTTTTTCATTGTATAGAGCGGACTTAAGAAGGAATGAATTACAAAAGTATCTTTACAAGTCCCCAGGATCGATACTAGAATGACCCTTTGCTGTACGAGAATTCTTGCCGTCACCATGCTCAGTTTTGTGCTAAGCCATGCCGTAGCTCAGGATCTTACTCAAAGCATAAGGGGTTCAGTTACCGATCAAGACACCAAGATCCCGCTCATTGGGGCAACCGTGATGGTGGTAGGCTCAGACCCTATTATCGGAGCATCGACAGACATAGAAGGTCGGTTCACACTTCAGAATGTGCCCGTGGGCCGTCATGATATTCAACTTCAGTACCTTGGATACGAACCGAAATCGGTGCTTCAGCTAGATGTGGGAAGCGCAAAAGAGATCGTATTGCAGGTTGAAATGCAGGAATCTACCGCCAAATTGGAAGAGGTGGTGGTGACGGCCAAAAAAGACCCGTCAAAGCCGAACAACGAAATGGCGGTGGTAAGCACACGGTCATTTTCGCTCGAACAATCGGAACGGTTTGCCGCAAGTATGAACGACCCTGGGCGTATGGCCTTGTCTTTTGCTGGAGTAAACCTCACCAACGACATTACCAACGAAATATCCATTCGGGGAAATTCTCCAAAGGGCCTTCTTTGGAGGTTGGAAGGAATTGAGATTCCCGTTCCGAATCACTTTAATATTGAAGGGATCTATGCTGGCAATGTTTCCATTCTTTCAAACAATCTGCTTGATAAGAGCGATTTTTCCACAGGTGCGTTTCCGGCAGAATATGGCAATGCGCTTTCTGGGGTTTATGATCTTAGGCTGAGGGTTGGTAACGATCAGAAGCGCGAATACACAGTTCAGGTAGGGTTCATGGGTTTGGAAGCTTCTGCCGAAGGTCCATTCGTAAAAGGAAAACGGGCTTCCTACCTCATCAATTACAGGTATTCCACGCTGGGTCTGTTCAAAGCCATAGGTGCCAATTTGGGAGGAGATCTTAACACGGCCTTTCAAGATGTGAACTTGAAACTCAATTTTCCGACAACGAAGCTTGGTGTCTTCTCCATATTCGGGGTTGGTGGCATCAGCGATGCTGGGTTTGATGCCGAACGCGATTCTACCAAATGGAAAGCTGGCTGGGATCAGAAACGTGTGGAAGAAGATTATCGGAATCATTTTTTGGCGACAGGGCTAAATCATCGGTTCATCATCAACGAGAAGAACTACGTTCATACCACCTTGGCCTACACGCAGTCTGGAAACAACCTGAAGCACAGTTATCTGACCGATTCCTTGACTTTGATGGATTATTGGAATTATGATGTCTACAACAGGGCCATTCGCCTTTCCACTCAGTTCAATACCAAATTAAATGCGAAGCATAATTTCCGCTACGGGTTTAATTACACTCGCCTAATGTTCAAGTTGGAAGACCGCTG
>CAMCFW010000017.1 GCA_945874195.1 Chryseobacterium gleum | reverse complement strand
AACCGATAATTGGATTTTTAGAAAAGTCCTGAAGGTCAGCTAGGGCGCTGCCAAATCTGGAGGTTGTGGTTTCTGAAGCCAGGACAATATCATTCTCTGCCTTTTTGCCAAGAAATTCCAGTTGCATGTATGCTAGACCGGCACCGTAGGCCAATAGAGCCACCATTACGTATTTGCTCACATGTATCTTTCGATTGAACAGGTAGTAGGATATGATCAGGAGGAACAGAGCAAAGTATCCCGAGGTAGATGTTGTGGTCAGCACGGTAATTGCCAGTAAAATGATTCGCCTGTCTACAATGTCTTGTTTCTGAACCAACCGGAACATCATTGCCAATACCAGAAAGATTGAAAACGCCCCAGGCTCCCAAAAAGGACCAGAGTTCCGAGACGATACGAAAAGGCTCTTCTCAAAAGTATAGAGGACAATATTGGGGGATATTTCGTAAAAGCCTCCAGGAGTGTGAAATGGCGAAACGAAGAAAGGAGCCACATTGTCGACAAAAAACTGGGCAAAATTGATGTCGATAATGGAGGGAATGTAGAATACAAGGCTAACTGCCGCGAAGAAGTATATGACATTAAAGTAGTATTCGAAAAACCTTCCTGCCACCACTCGGATGGTGAAATATGCGAACCCAAGACGCATGACTGTGCCTAGAAACGTTTTGATCTCAAACAGACTGAAGAAAACAGATTGTAAGATTTCAACCGCCATGAAAGCAACAATGACCGGAAGGAACAATTTGTCGAATCCAAGGTTACGCCTAAAAAAAACAGCCGCTGATAGAATAAAACCGATAATGAAAAACTCAATATCGGAATAGAACAGGGGGAACCCCGTTACTGCTATTAAGAAAGTCAGTAAAAAGTAGTCTGTGTATTTACGGGCAGTACTTTTTTTCATTTAAATATCCGGTTGCCAACCACCTCGGTCAGAGTTTGAAATTCATAGAATCGAGCTTAGAGTGAATTTATTGAGGATGCGTTGCTTTCTGTTCTCACCAATTTCAAATAATCCTCTGCCCTATGAAACGACCGGAAGTTTTTCTTAAGCCACACGGTATCCTTGTCCCACCACTTATCCTGCAATAAGGTTTCGATGGTTTGGGGGTCAAACCTATACTTTATCAGTTTGGCTGGGACGCCTCCCACAACGGCATAGGGTTCTACATCCTTACTGACCACAGCTTTTGGCAAGACCACTGCCCCGTTGCCTATTTTTACATTTCCGGGTATCATCACGTCCTGCCCGAGCCAAACATCGTTACCTATCTCAACCTCGCCATATTCATCGAAGTACATTTTGTCTGAGAAGGTTTCAATCGATTTATTGTTGGCGTAAAATGCCGGATGGGTTGAAACCATATCAATGGGGTGATTGCCGAGAACAATACTAACGTTAGGCCCGATGGATGTGAACTTGCCGATCCGTGTATTCTGTATCCGACACCCGGTATTGACGTATGAATGGTCTCCTATTGAACTGTTGGTTAAACGTACATCGGCTCCTAAAAACACGTGGTTACCGAATTCTACATTCTTTACAATGCAGCCTTTTCCGACCATAAGGTTTACCGAACTGTATCTCGACCTATAATACAATTGTCTTATGGTCGTGATGAGCGCTTCCGGAAGTAGAAATCTGATGAGCTTATTCATTCCAAATGCCTTTGGCCGTTTTGTTTATTATTCGGTGATACTGAATTCTCGCCAAAATCAATACCGGCATTAAACATAGTGCTGTTGCTAGTATTACACCAGCACTACCTAACTGAAGATACTTTGCGAAAAGTATTGAAAGTGGAATGTTGATCAGCGCGGCACTTACCAATGCGACAAGTTGAAGCTTGACTTTACCCGTGCCATTTATGAAGTATAAGAACGGAGTTTGGAACACTTGAATGATCACGTATAGACCCATCAGCGCGGACAGTAACTTTGGAATACGTATGTAGTCCCCTATCCAAAACTGATAGAATATGTCAGAACCAAAAACGAAGACAACGGTTAACACCATGAAGAGTAGTGCGATCCTGTTCAGGTTTCTCATTGATCGTCTTATCCATTCGAACTCCTCCTTTACGTATGCTTCCGTGATGGCTGACCAGTATGGCGTAACGATAATGGAATAACCTATGGTTATGATGCTCAAGTATTTGAATGCAATATTATAGGGAACGACCTCTGCTGGACCATAAAGTTGGGTAATGATCATGTTATCGGTGGAGTAGACAATAACGCCAGCCATCTGTATTATGAAAAACCTCATTCCAAGCCCCAAAAGCTGCCGCGCATACCTCCTTTCGAATAATCTGATGTTAGGTTGATAGGCCTTGTAATGGCCAGTGAACGAAGTGAGATTGAAAAGCAAGAGGATGGTTACGGGGATGAAAGAAAAAACCGTTCCGAACAACAGAAGCGAAGAACTGAAAAACCGGGTGACGAGCACTATGGCCAGTACAGATGTCAGCTGTATCAGAAAATTTATCATGTCTTGCTTAGACGGCTGTTGATCGGCCGTGTAGATGGATGTTATGAGTTTCAGGATCAACTGTGTGCTGAAAGTACTGAAGACCACCAGCATCAAAAGGCCAAGTTCGGTGTTCATTTCTCCAGAAGCATTAAACACCGTGCTCCAATTAACAAATGGTGCGACAAGCAGGAAAACACCGATCATGCCCGCAGCTATGGCCGCCATGATGACGTAGGTAGAACTGACGTAAGTTCTTATCAACGATTCGTCTCCTCCGGCCTTTGCCTCAGCGAACTTGTTCCTGAGCCCATGTCCAAGCCCAATATCGAAGAACGCGAACCAACTAACGAATGAAGATATCAATAACCACACTCCATAGTTGGAAGTGTTAAGAAAATCGATGGTCAACGGTACCAACAGGAAATTGCAAAGTATACTCCCTGCTTTAAAGAAGACTGAACGGCTTATGTGTTTTGAAATGGCCTTTGTTCGCTCAGAGCGTATGCCCAACATGTTGTGAATCCGGTGTTTCATTTCAACGGTCAATCACCGAAATCATAGGATATTGCTCTATCACTTGAACGGATTGTAAACGCTCGTCTGAACGAAGCCGTTCAAAAATGCGCATCAAAGGTACACTACTCGAGAACAAAATGAACTCATTTTCGATCCGGTCAAAGATGCGTGAACAAGCATCACGTTCTCGTTCGGATTCCGCAGGTGGATTCTATGCCTATTATACCATACTTTTGCGCAGTCTTTGACAGGTCAGCTGTATTGATTGCAATCAGGGATCCGAATTTGGGTGCGAATTGTTGAAGGGGGTTTACTTTAATCGGTGGAGATGAGAAGTTTGTTTTTGGTCGGTGTCTTATTGCTTGGTATTGGTCAATCCATCAGAGGTCAAGTGGTGTTTGAACATATAGACAACCACACCATTTACGAGTTTCTGGATGAGATGGCCAACTTAAAGCTTATCGACCTGAATTCGGGAGTGAAGCCGTACAGCCGAACTTTCATAATGAGCCAGCTCGATACCGTTGCGACAAAGGCGGATGTGCTGAACAAGCGGCAATTGAATGAACTGAAGTTCTTTCTGAAAGATTATGCCAGAGACAGGAGGGGCATCAATTTACCGCAATCGGCTCCAGCAGTATATCCTGAACAGGGCTACTCGTCAACCGAGCTTGATTTCATTGGCAGGGGCCTCAAACGAAAGGAAGTTTTTCCATTTCGCAACCGAAGTAAGAAGTACGACCTGTTCGCATACCGCAGCCCGAATTTCAGTGTTGCTGTCAATCCATTGGTGGGTGGCGAGGGCTGGGCGAACGAGAACGGACTGAACTATCACAATTATTTTGGTGCAGAACTACACGGCTATGTCTGGAAGTTCGGCTTTTATGGAAACATCAGAGAAAATTTTGAATTGAAAGGCATTTCCGATCCCGAGTTTGCAACACAACGAAGGGGGGCATTCAGCAAGATAACAGGTGTCAACAGTCGCGAATTCAGTGAGGCTCGTGGCGGTCTCACCATATCACATGCAGGAGTCACCCTTGGAATAATAAAAGACCATATTCAGTGGGGAAATAATTACAATGGCTCAAACATACATGGCAATAGGAATCCATCTTTTCCTATGCTGTTCTTCCAGATCAAGCCCGTGAAGTGGTTTGAGCTTAACTATTATCATGGGTGGCTTACGTCTAACGTGCTCGATAGTGCAAGGATGGTGAGCTATCCAGGCGGAAATCAAACGCATTTGATTCCGAAATTCGTGGCAGCGAATCTTTACACTTTCAGGCCATTCAGACAATTCTACCTTTCCGTAGGCAACTCGGTGGTCTATGAGGGCGATCTGAACCCTGCTTATCTCATACCGTTTCTGTTCTATAAATCGGTTGACCATGGAGGCGAGCAGAATACCAATGCCCAATTCTTCCTTGATATCAGTTCACGGAACATCAAGAAGAATCACCTTAGTTTCACCATGTATCTGGACGAGATCACCTTCAGATACATGACGGATCCGGAAAGGCATAGCAACTGGTGGAGTTATAAAGGAAGTTGGAGATATTCGAACTTTTTGCCAAACTTCAGCTTTACTGCCGAATATACTTACACGGCACCGATGGTCTACAAGCATTATATTCCAACAACCACGTATGCAACAAGTGAATACAACCTAGGTCATTACCTTCGTGACAATTCGCAGGAGATATTCGTCATGCTCGATTGGAAACCACTACCACGCTTGCAGGTAAAGGTCCACTACATATATGCCAGTAAGGGAAATGACTACGTTGATGATCGTTTGACCATCAATCCAAACACTGGTCTGGTGGTGGTTCATGGGCTTCCGTTCCAAGAATCCATATTATGGTCAAAACACGAGGCTGGCCTAGGAGTGCAGTACGAAGTGGTGAACGGGGTTCACGTAGGGCTGAAGTACTGGTATGTTGATCTGAAGGATGTGACCGGTATTTATACGGCCGAATATTTCTTCAATTCAGCACATAACACCTCTTTGAAAGTTAATGTTGGGTTCTGACTGTCGTATCCCTAACGGTAATTACCTACTTGGTCAAAAGCCGCGAAAGGGATTGAATTGAATACATCTAAAGAGCAGTTGGAGAATCATACAAGAACACGAACCGCGACAGATGTTGATGCGAACATTCTAAAACTTGTTGAAAGCGAGGTAGGCCCTCGTGGCATCGAGTTTATCACGAAGTATGTTCCAAATCTTGCAAGCAAGTACGTAGTCCTGCTTGATTCCAGCTCTCGGTTCAATATTCTCAAGCAACGGAAATCTCACTACGAAGCCATTGTGAATGTGGGAATGGCAAACGAGATAAATAGGTTGAACAAATACTTCTCGGCTGCAAACTTCAAACTGCATGATGGAGGGTATTTCGTAGGTAGAGCAGAGACAATTGGAGAACGCAAAAGACGAGTTTATGGTAAGTATATGAGGCCGTTTGCGGACGTCTATTACTTTTCGGATTTTGTCTTTCACAGAGTAATGCCCAAGCTACGCGCGTTTCAGTTTGTTTATTTCTTTGTGACCCGGGGTAGAAGACGCGTTTTTTCTCGGGCAGAGCTTCTCGGAAGACTTTGCAGCTGTGGATTCGAGATCGTAGAAGAAGTTGAGATCGAAAACCTGCTTTATTTCTGTGTAAAGAAAGTTAAAGAGGCAGAAAAAGTGGTCAATCCCTCCTACGGACCGTTGTTCGGAATGAGACGCATCGGTAAGCACGGGAAGGAGATCATAGTATACAAGTTGCGGACGATGCATCCGTACTCGGAATATTTGCAGGAGTATATCTACAAAAGAAATGACCTACAGGAAGGCGGTAAATTCGCAGATGACTTCCGGATCAGTACGTTGGGAAGGATTTTCAGAAAATTCTGGATAGATGAGCTTCCGATGATCTACAATCTGCTGAATGGCGATCTGAAGCTGGTAGGTGTTAGGCCACTGAGTAAGCATTACCTAAGCCTTTATGCAGATGACCTTAAAGAGATGCGCAAACAGGTGAAGCCAGGGCTGCTGCCTCCGTTCTATGCGGATATGCCCAAGACCTTAGATGAGATCCAAGATTCTGAAAGGAAGTATCTTATGGCTTATCATGAAGCCCCTTTCCGTACCGATGTACGATACTTTGTTAAAGCAATGGTCAACATACTCGTTAAGAAGGCAAGGAGTAAGTGAACCCGATGTTTTATTTCTTGGTGAATAGTTGAACGAACCGTTGGACTATTCCAGAACCAGCGCTTGGGGCCTCGGAATAATAACCATAGCCATAACCATAGCCATATCCGTAACCGAATCGCGAGCTTTTCACATCGTTGAACAGCAATGAGACGCTCCGGATCTTCTTTGATGAATAGAGGTCGTTGATGTAGGCCAGGCTAGGGGCGCTGGTCACATTCTGACGTGTCATATAGATGGTAGTATCTGCATGTTCAGAAATTATGAGACTGTCTGTAACAAGTGCGATCGGAGGACAATCGAGAATAACGTACTCATATCTTTCCCTAAGCCCGGCCACCAACTGTTCCAGCGCTTTACTCATCAAAAGTTCAGAAGGGTTCGGTGGAATAGGTCCGCCAACGATCAGATCAAGATTCTCAACCTGAGAATTGATGATCGCGTCATCCAAACTTGATAGACCGGCCAAGACAGAACTGGCGCCCACCTGGAACGAAATCCCGAACGCCTCTGCCAGTTTTGGTTTTCGAAGGTCAAGTCCAACAACCACGGTTTTTGATCCACCCATGGCAAAACTGGAAGCAAGGTTCACCGAGCAAAAAGACTTACCCTCTGAGCCCACCGTGCTGGTAAGTTGAATTACGCTACCCCGTCCAGTGGAGATCTGTGGCGATCTGCGAATGAGGAAGGTCAGATTCGTGCGGACTGAACGGAATGACTCAGCTATGGCCGAATTGGAATTACCTTCGAGCACAAGTTGCTTTTTCCCGTTATGGTGTGGTATTATGCCGAGTAGAGGCAATGGGGATGCTTTTTTAAGGTCATCAACGTTCTTCACTGTGGTGTCGAACGTCAATAGAAGAATGATGTAGATGCTTGGCAAGCTGAATCCGATCAGAAGCCCGATGAGATAGGTCATGTTCCTTTTGGGCTTGATCGGAGACTTTGTGCTCCGTGCCTCATCAATCACAATGTTGTCGGACACGGTAGAGGCCAGAATGATACTATTCTCAGACTTCTTTTCAAGCAGTAGCAGGTAAAGGTTTTCCTTTATAGAATATTGTCGTGTAAGTCCAATAAGCTCATATTCAGCCTTAGGAAGGGTGCTTACCTTCGATTCTACTTTTTTAAGCTGACCGACAAATTCCTTCTTGGACGCCAGCAATCCCTGCTTTATACTTTCAATGTTGCGCAGTAAGGATGATCTTGTTTCCTCGATTTGTATATCAATTTTAGATACTGATGGGTTTTCGCCAGTGGTGGTCTTCAGCATACTTTCACGCTGAGCAGATAGTTCACTTAACTTGAAAATGAGTTGATTCAGCAACGGATCGTCAAGACCCAAACTTGATGGTGATGCATTCTTGAGGTCCTTTGCCGAACCCACATAGTCCTGCAGGTAATTGATGATGCTCAGTTTAACATCGATCTCTGAGATCTTCCTATCGATCGCCCCAACCTGTTCCAGAAAAAAGCTTGCTTCTGAGCTTACATTGGAAACACCACTTGCGGATTTGAAACTTTTGATCTGAGCTTCAATTGCAGCCAGTTCATCCGAAATAACGGAGATCTGACCATCTATGAATTTCAACGAGTTGGCCGCTAATTGATTCTTTTTTTCAATGTTCTCTTGAATATACACGTCCAGCAGGGCATCGAGCACATCCACCCCCCGTTGAGCTACATTATCCTCCAATGCAAGCTCAAGAATACTTGCCTTTTCTCTTACCTCTCCAACCGAAAGTAGACTCAGGTATCTGCCTGCAACCTGTTCTACGCTCCGGTAAACGAATTCGTATTCATTACCATGCTCTGAGTCTGCTAAAGACATTGAGGAGAAATGCTCCGTTTTCTCAAGCTTCATGGTGCCCAATGGTGTCACCAGTTCTTCACCGAACTTAGCAACATAGGACAATTGTACCTCATTTCCCTGATCGGAATATTCGAAGAGAAGATCGAGGCTCTCTTCATCCACCATCGATGCGAACAACACGAATGAACCACTTTCAGGCGTATTAGGCTTGAATGAGAGGTCAATGGGGTTGTTCTGGTAAAGGTCGCGTGTCCGTATTCCAAGATTCACTCGGTAAATGCAGTTGAGATCGAGACTCTCAATGGCCGTTTCCATCAATGTTCTCGACTTGAGAATGGCTATCTCATTTTCAATATTTCTTTTTTTACCTATGACCCCGACCTCATCCAGAATGCTCTGCGAGATGTCGTTTCCTTCATCGGCAACCAGTACGGTTGTGGTCATTTTATAGACCGGCTGGGCATACCATACGTATGCATAGCTCAGCGACAATCCAAGGACAACGGTGAGTAGGAATAACCACCAGTTATCATAAACCAGTGTCAGGATCTTGGCAATATCTATTTCCTCTTCCCGAGGTTCAGGCGCTCGATGTTGGTCCTCCGAGTAGGTCATTGAATAGGGATTCGTTGAAGAATCAGTGCTAGGGCGGTCAATCCACTGAAAACGATCGGCAGTATCTTATACCATGAGTCTGCCGATGCTATTTTCCCTTTTCCCGGCTCAACGTATACTATATCGTTGCTATGCAAATAATAATAATCTGATTCAAAGAAACTCTTGGAACGAAGATCCACCTTGAAGAATTTACGTTGGCCATCCTGTTCGCGGATGACCAGTACGTTTAAACGTTTTGCGAAGATCGTGAGGTCGCCAGCAAGCCCCAGCGCTTCAACCAAGGTTATCTTCTCATTCGGAATGGTATAGACACCTGGTTGTTGAACCTCGCCCAAAACTGTTACTTTAAAGTTGCGGATCCTTAGATTGACCGTGGGGTTGATCAGATATTTCTCAAGCTTTTCCTTGATCCTTTGCTTTGCAACCTGACTTGTGATCCCTTCCACATTCACTTCACCGATCAAGGGCAGCTCTATCATTCCCAATGCATCGACAAGATACGTGTTGGCAACCTGTTGATCGGTCGATTCCCCCTGAATATTGAAAAAGCTGCTGGCCTCTGCGCTCAGGCTGGTCACATGAATGGAAAGGATATCGCCAGCATGGATGACCGCCTCAAATTCGCGCGAGATCTTCTGCAAGGTCAAGGTATCCGAAACATCCTGAAAATATGAAATGTCCTTTCTGGTCATGCAAGATTCAGTAAGAATCAAAAAAGACAACAGGAATATCAGCAGTACTGCTGGGCGGAATTTCATGGCGCAAATATAACTCATAATGGTACCTACCAATTAGGGCTGTGGCCTGATGTTGACCTTGATGCTCAACTCATCCAATTGGTCTTTGCTGATGACCGATGGTGAGTCGATCATCACGTCCCGTCCGGCATTGTTCTTCGGAAAGGCAATGAAATCGCGGATGTCCTTCTGTCCTCCGAAAATGGCCGACAGCCGGTCGAATCCGAAGGCGAGGCCTCCATGTGGCGGTGCCCCGAACTCAAAGGCGTCCATCAGGAACCCGAACTGGTTCTTGGCTTCTTCTTCGGTGAATCCGAGCAGGTCGAACATGCGTTTCTGTTGGCCTTTGTCGTGAATCCGGATGGATCCACCACCTATTTCGGTGCCGTTGATCACGAGGTCGTAGGCGTTCGCCCGTACTTTCCCCGGCTCGGTGGCCATCATGTGCAGGTCTTCTGGTTTGGCCGAAGTGAACGGATGGTGCATGGCGTGGAACCTCTTGGTTTCCTCGTCCCATTCCAACAGCGGGAAATTGACTACCCAAAGTGGTGCAAATATTTCCGGGTCCATCAATTCCTGTAACTGCCCAATATGAAGTCGGAGTTCGGAAAGTTGCTTGCGTACTTTCTCCTCCGAACCGGCCATAAGGAACATGATATCGCCCATTTCGGAACCGAATGCACGGCTCCAATCGGCCAGTTTGTCCTCATTAAAGAACTTGTCGACCGAACTCTTCAAGGTTCCGTCCTCGTTGTGGCGGCAATAGATCAGCCCCGTGGCGCCAATCTGCGGACGCTTTACAAACTCGGTGAACTCATCGATCTGTTTCCGCGTGAATGTGTTGCCGCCTTTCACGTTGATCCCGACCACAAGTTCAGCATTGTCGAATACCCCGAATCCTTGTCCTTTAACCACTTCGTTCAATTCCACGAACTGCATTTCGAAGCGGATGTCGGGCTTGTCGGAACCATACAAGCGCATGGCATCGGCATATTCCATCCGTGGGAATTGTTTCAACTCCATGTTCTTCACCGTTTTGAAGAGGTGACGCGTCAATGCTTCGAACATGTTCAGAATGTCCTCCTGCTCCACAAACGCCATTTCGCAGTCCAATTGCGTGAACTCGGGCTGACGGTCGGCTCTAAGGTCCTCATCGCGGAAGCAACGGACGATTTGATAGTATTTATCGAACCCCGAAACCATGAGCAGTTGCTTGAAGGTCTGCGGACTTTGCGGCAGGGCGTAAAACTGGCCTCCGTTCATGCGCGATGGCACCACGAAATCGCGTGCACCTTCAGGTGTACTCTTGATCAAATAAGGCGTTTCCACCTCCAGAAAACCCTGTTCGTCCATGAACTTGCGGGTTTCGATAGATAGCCGATGGCGCAGTTCCAGGTTCTTGCGCATCTTCTGTCTGCGAAGGTCCAAGTAGCGGTATTTCATGCGTATCTCTTCGCCACCATCGGTGTTGTCCTCAATGGTGAAGGGTGGGGTTTTGGCCATGTTAAGCACTTCAAGCGAACTGACGATCAGTTCAATATCGCCCGTTGGCATGTTCTGGTTCTTGCTTTCGCGCTCAGCCACCTTGCCTTTGGCCTTGATCACAAATTCACGCCCCAAGGAACGCGCCTGCATGCAGAGTTCCTTGTTCACCTCCAGGTTAAAGGCCAACTGCGTTATTCCGTAACGGTCGCGGAGGTCGATAAAGGTCATGCCGCCAAGGTCGCGCCCGCGCTGTACCCAACCGCTCAATGTGACCTCAGAACCAATGTGTTCCTTTCTTAATTCTCCGCAAGTGTGTGAACGATGCATCTGTGCTTGTTTTTCAGCGCGCGAAGGTAATGTGAAATAGTCGACCTTCCATGACCTACAGACCATGGCCGGTGGTCTGTGGACCATCGACAATCTTATGATCGAAGTCAATACTTTTAGCGCATGGAGCTGAGCATATTCTCTGACGAACATTTCATGAAAGAGGCCTTGAAGGAGGCAAACAAGGCCTTCGATAAGGACGAGGTGCCGGTTGGCGTGGTGGTGGTGGCCAACAAACGGGTCATTGCGCGGGCGCACAACCTGACGGAAGCACTCAACGATGTGACGGCCCATGCCGAAATGCAGGCCATCACCTCGGCAGCAGACTTCATTGGCGGCAAATACCTGAAAGGCTGCACGGTCTATGTCACCTTGGAACCCTGCGTGATGTGTGCCGGGGCGCTGTTCTGGAGCCAGGCCGATGCAGTGGTCTATGGCGCAAGCGATGAAAAGCGTGGTTTTTCAACCGTTGGCAATCTCCTCCATCCCAAAACGAAGGTCAAAAGCGGTGTGATGGCCTATGACTGTGCCGATCTGCTCAGGCTGTTCTTCGAGAAGAAGAGGAAATAAAAAAAGCCCATCCGATTCCGGATGGGCTTTTCTATTTAAACTCGGTGAAGGATCAATCCTTCGGGCTTGGCACCGACATGTTGACCACCTCAATTTCGTAAGGCAGTTTGCTCAGCCCTTCGTAAATGGTCTTCTTGTCGCCCACCACCACAATGGCCATTTTTTCGGCATCGATGTATTTCTTGGCCAAGGCATTCACTTCTTCCTTGGTCAGGTTTTTCAGGATGTCGTTCTGCTTGTCCACGTAATCGGCCTCCAGCCCGAAACGCAGGATGGTGTTCAGGAAACCTGCCTTTTGCAATCCGGCCTCGTATTTCAAGGCATCTTGCTGCCCCACCGAATTTTTCAGGAACGAAAGCTCTTCGTTTGTAATGCCATTCTTCGAGAAGTTCTGGAACTGGTTGATGAATTCGACCAAGGCACTGTCGGTGGCTTCGCGCTTAAAGGCCCCACCGGCCGTGAACGGGCCCACGTGTTCGCTTCCGTTGAAGTATGTGTATGAACCGTAGGTCCAACCTTTCTCCTCGCGCAGTTTCTGGGTCAATCGGCTGTTGAAGTTTCCGCCAAGGTTGAAGTTCATGAGCTTGGAACGGTAGTAGTCGCCCGTGGCATCGAAAGGCAGGGCAAGGTAGCCGAGGCGCATTTCTGTTTGTGCAGCATCGGGCTTGTCTACCAGATAGATCTTGGTGGCACCTGCTTTGGGAGAGGCCGGTTCGGTAGGATAGCTCACCTCTCGCTTTCCCCAATCTTTCAGGAAGCCAAGTTTGCCGAGCAGAACATCCTGACCCAGGTCGCCAACGATGACCATGTTGGAGATGTTGGGCGCGAAATAGGTCTTGTAGAACCCGCGGATGTCGTCCAAGGTCACGCTTTCCAGCGTTTTGGCCGTTCCAACGCTGGGCACCGAAAGTGGATGGCCGGGGCCGTAAAGCACTTCTTCAAACTGATTGTCGGCCAAGGCCGTTGGCTGATTGACCTGATTGGCAATGGATTCCATCTGCGAGAATTTCAATCTGCTGAATTCCTCTTCGGTGAATTTCGGGTGCATCATGGCCTCTTGCAGCAGGGCCAAGGTGGCATCAATGTTCTTGCTCAGGCAACTCATGTTCACCACGATCTCTTCGTTTCCGCCACTCACGCTTATGCTGCTGCCCAGTTTCTGCAATTCGCTGGCAAATTCCTCGGTCGAGTATTTGTCGGTGGTTCCGGCCATCATGGAAGCAAAAAGTTCAACTATGCCAGCCTTCTGAGGGTCGGTATAGCGGTGTCCGGCCTTGATGCCGATGCGCAGGTAGGTCTTCGGGATCTCATCGTTCTTGGTGCCGATCACTTTCAGTCCATTGGCAAAGGTCTCTTTCCAGAAAGCAGGCACTTTTATCACAGGGCTTGAACCCGATGCAGGCTTCACGCTCCGGTCAAATCCGTCCTGTTCTTTGGTCGCTTTCTTATAGGAAAGCCCTTCGTATTGCGCCATATTGGCCTTCAGGCTTTTGTCTCTCTCGTACTTGAAATTGTCCTGCTTGGCCACCAATTGCGGTTGCCCTTTCGGATAAACACTGAGGATGACGGCCTTCTGGCCTTTGATGTAGGTCTTGAACACACGCATGACGTCTTCCGCGGTCACTTCCATGTAGCGCTTCAGGTCTTTGGCCACATAGTTGGGGTTGTTGTGCACGTATTGATAGGATGCCAGGCTTGATGCCTTACCCGAAACGGTCTCCAGCCCGCTTATCAGGTTACTTTCGAACGATGATCTGAAACGTTTCAGGTCGTCTTCGTTCACGCCTCTCGTTTCAAATTCAACCAGCGTGGCGCGGATCATTTCCTCCATTTCCACCAGTGTTTTTCCCGGATAAGGAAGAACGGTGAGCTGAAACTGACCTGCCAATTCTTGACAAGGATGCTGAACCGATGCCTGAATTGCCATTTGACTTTTCTGGAAATTCTTGTAGAACAGCGAGTTCTCGCTTCCACCCAGAATGTCGGAAAGCACATCCAACGCGGCCTCATCGGCATGAAAATTCGGAACGGTTGAGTAAGAGAACTGAAGCAACGGAAAACGGATGTTGTCCTCGTAGGAAATGTATCGGTCTTCTTTCAGAACAACAGGTTTCTGCTTGTCGGCCACCACTTCTGTTCCGCGCGGAATGGTGCCGTAATACTTT